>CAYGKX010000227.1:2039-6939 GCA_964350225.1 uncultured Rhodospirillaceae bacterium
CACCGCAGCCGCGATGCCGTCCTCGTCGGACACTGACGCACTCACGCCGCACGCCAGGCAACTGGAAGTCGATCTCGGTCGTCACCTCCCCCTTGCCGCCCAGGAGGCGATAGGCCGGGGAATTGGAGGACGGCCTGTGCTTGACCATCGTGAAGCCGAGCGGACTGGGTGCGAAGGTCTTGGCCTTCTCCCGGAAATTCTTGCCGCTCCGCCACCACCAGGAGCGGTGCACGAAAGGTCCGTGGGCCGGATCGATGAGCCCGACGATGCCATGGTCGGCATGACAGGGAAGCTCGACATGATTGACCAGGTTCGGCGAACGGTCGCCGATCTCCGGCATCTCAGGCACCGGCGGCAGGTTTCCATCGTCCTCACCCAGGAACAGCCAGACGATGCCCTGATGCTCCCGGCAGGGATAGTGCCGTACCTTGATCCGCGTGCAGTCGAGATTGGATTTCTCCGAGAGGGCCGGGATCGCCGTGCAGGTCCCGCCGGTGTCGAAGCGCCAGCCGTGGTAGCAACACTCCACTTCCCGTCCGTCGAACCGGCCGAAGGACAGCGGCATACCCCGGTGCGGGCAGATGTCGCGGAGGGCGAAGACCTGGCCGTCCGTATCCCGGCCGATCAGGAAAGGCTCGCCCGCGATCGTCTTGGCAACCGTCGAACCGGCCGCCAGCTGGCGGCCCGGCATCGCGTAGTACCAAAGGTCTGTCAGAAAGAACCTGTCCGCCACCGGCCGCCCCGTTTGATGCCCGCCGGATATGCCCCGCACGCCCGGCAATTGCAAGGTGCGCGGGTGTGCAGATCGGCCTTCTAAGGCGCCTTGGGTCAGCCGTCGTCGGCGACGAGCCCGACGGCCTCGATCCCCGCGACCGCGCAGAGTGAATCGTTGTCCGACGTGTCGCCGCTGACGCCGACACCGCCCATCACGTTCCCTTCGCTGTCGCGGGCGAGCACCCCGCCCGGCACCGGCACCAGTTTTCCGCCCGAGGCGCCGATCAGGGCCTGCATGAACATCGGACGCTCGTCGCCCAGCTTGCCGAGCTGCCGGGAGGCCATGCCAATGCCGACGGCGCCAAAGGCCTTGCCGCGGGCGACATTCTCGCGCAGTGGACCGCCGCCTTCCTTGACGAAGGCGAGCAGGTTTCCGGCCGCATCGAGAACGGCAATGGTCAGCGGCTTCAGCCCCATCTCGCTGCCCTTCTTGCGAGCGATGTCGATGATGGTCAGGGCCTGTTCGAGGTTGAGGCTGGACATGGCTGTTTTCCCCTGGTGTCTGGAAATGGTCGCGTGGCGCGCATCATGGCCGGGCGGACCCGTCCGGATCAAGCCGCGCCGCCCCGCTTGAAGGGCGTGTATATCCCGCTGCCGGTCATCAGCAGCCGCTCGCCGCACCAAATCTCTCCGGTGCCGTAGAGGACCGTCCGGCCGCGACGGGACACTTGGGCCCGGGTCTCGATCCAGTCGCCGCGCCGCGCCGAGGCGAGATAGTTCAGATTGAGCCCCATGGTCACGAAAAAGGTATCGTTGCCGTCCGCCTTCGAGGCGTTATAGGCGATGCCGACGTCCATCAGGGTCGCCATCATGCCGCCATGAACCATGCCCGCCGGGTTCACGTGGTGGTCCAGCACCCGGACCGCCAGATAAGCGCCGCCGTTGTCGGGCAGGATTCTCTCGTAGACCGGTCCGTTATGGCCGACGAAGCCGCCGCCGAGCTCGGTGGCTGTGAAGCCGTCAGGGATGTCGTTCATGGAAATTCGAGAACCGTCCTGGATGGGCTCTCGCGATAGCATGGCCGGCCCCGCGGCGAAAGCCCCGGGAAAACGGGCGCGCTCAGCGGGCGTTAACCGCGCCCTCCCTAGGATGGCGGCCGGCAGACAGGGGGAGACGACGATGGGTGCCGCGCATATCGCACGACAAACGGCGGGGGCCTGCCTCGCCGGGCTGCTTGCCGCCTGCGCCGGGCCCGCCGTGCCGAACCTGCCCCCGCCGAAGCCCCTCGCCTGCACGGCGCCGGCTGTCGACACGTCGAGCGGACGGCTCTGCGGCAAGACGGTCGCCGGAGCGCCGCGAACGACCTTCGCCTATCTGGGCATCCCCTATGCCGAGACGACGGCCGGCGAGAATCGCTTCGCCCCGCCCGTACCCTACAAGCCCCGGCCCGGTCTGCGCCGGGCGACGGCCTTCAGTCCGATATGCCCCCAGAACGAGTCCCCGCCGACGGGCCGCGCCCAAAGCGAGGATTGCCTGAGCCTGAACATCTGGACGCCGGCGCGACCCGGTTCCGCCGCTCCGAGGCGGCGTCTGCCGGTCATGGTCTTCATCCATGGCGGCGCCTTCTATCAGGGCGCCCGCAGCAACCCGCTCTACGACGGCCGGCGGATGGCGGCGATGGGCAACGTCGTCCTCGTCACGATCAACTCCCGGGTCGGGCCCTTCGGCTTTCTCGCCGGGATCGACGGGCTCAAGGGCAATTTCGGTATCATGGACCAGCGGCGCGCCCTCGAATGGGTCCGGGATAACATCGCCCGCTTCGGCGGCGACCCGCGGCGGGTGACGATCTTCGGCGAGAGCGCGGGCGCCATGTCCGTCGGCATCCACCTGGTGTCGCCCGGCAGCCAGCGCCTCTTCCGTGCGGCGATCATGGAAAGCAATCCCTTTGGCGTGCCCTACAAGTCGGTCGAGGAGGCGAAGTTCGCCGCCGGGGTCTTGAGGAGCCGTCTGGGCTGCGACGGCGGCGGGCTGCCCTGCCTGCGCGCCCAGAAGGTCAAGGATATCCTGCGCCATTCGAAATCGGCGACCCTTTCGGTCTACGGGATGCTGTCCGGATTTTCGGGCATGCTGACCTGGGCGCCGGTAATCGACGGAAATATCCTGCCTACCCAGCCGAACCGCGCCCGTATCCGGAAACCCGTCATCGCCGGGACGAACCTCGACGAGGGCGCGCTCTTCGTCGCGCCGGAGCAGCTGAACTGGTTCGGAAAGAAGGAAGTCCCCGCCGCCGAATACAGGCTCGAACTTTCGGTCGTCTTTTCCGAAAAGGTCGCCGAACGGATCCTGACGTTCGACCGCTACAAACCCGTCGCGGGCGACAATACCGAGCCACTTTCCCGCGTCATCACCGACTATCTCTTCACCTGTCCGAACCGCCATGTGCTTGGCCGGGCGCGGGGGCGCGCCCATGGCTATCTCTTCACCCATCGGCCGTCCTACGCGGTCTGGCCCAAGATGCCGATCTGCTCGCTCAAGTCCGGGCGGGTCTGCCACACCTTCGAGCTGCCGTTCGTTTTCGGCAACCCGACGACGGTGACCATCCCCCAGACGCCGAAGACCATCGACTTCACCCCGGCGGAACGGCGGCTGTCGGACCGCATGATCGGCTATTGGACCCGCTTCGCCTGGACCCTTCGGCCGAACGGGCGCGGCCTGCCGAACTGGCCCGGCTATCGCGCGGCGAACCGGACGCGGATCGTCTTCGACACGCCAATCCGGACGAAACGCGGCGACGATGCGAACTGCGCATTCTGGGACACGGTCGGCTACCAGGTGCCAGGGCTCCTAAAGCGCCTTCTGGGCGACGGGTCTAGCCGTTCCCGGCCCTAGCCTTGGTTCGTCGTGTCGGCAGCGCCGCGGCAGGGTCGTCCGGCCAGGAATGCTTCGGGTAGCGTCCCTTCATCTCCGCCTTCACCTGGGCGTAACTGCCTTGCCAGAAGCCGGCGAGATCCTGGGTGACCTGTAGCGGCCGCCCGGCCGGCGACAAGAGGTGCAGAACAACCGGCACCCGCCCCCAGGCGACGGTCGGCGTCTCGCCGCTGCCGAACATTTCCTGCAACTTGACGGCCAGCACCGGCGGCGACTGGCTGTAATCGACGCGCAAGGCGGATCCCGACGGCACGGTCAGCCGTTCCGGCGCGCCCTCGTCCAGGCGCTGCCGCCGGTCCCAGTCGAGCCGCGCCTCCAGCACGCGGCGCAGCGGGATGGTGCCGAACTGCGCTGCCCGGGTAATGCCGGACAGGTAGGGCGAAAGCCAATCCTCGAGCGTGGCCTCCAGGGCCGCGTCGGACAGGTCGGGCCAGTCGTCCGTGCCGCCCGGCAATCCGCGCAGAAAGGCGACCCGGGCCTGCAAGGCGCGGGCATCGTCGTCCCAGGGCAGGCAGTCGAGGCCCCGGCCACGAATG
This sequence comes from uncultured Rhodospirillaceae bacterium, assembly GCA_964350225.1. Taxonomy (GTDB): domain Bacteria; phylum Pseudomonadota; class Alphaproteobacteria; order Bin65; family Bin65; genus CAYGKX01. The sequence goes on from CAYGKX010000227.1 coordinate 6,218, forward strand.
CCCTCCAGCACTGCGGCGGTCACCGCTCCTGCTTCCGGATGCGCGAGCGGCCGGCGCTGCAGGACGAGCGTATCCAGGCGCCGTTCGGTGCGGGCGACGACGGCTCCCTCCCGGTCGTCCCAGCCAACCCGGTCGACGGTCACGATCCGATCGGCGAAGTCCTTTTCGAGGTCGGCCCGGTCGATCGGTGCTGCCAACCGGATGCGCGGTTCCGCGCCGCCGATCCCGCTCATTTCCGCGACCGCGAGAAAATCGCTACCGGCGAGCCCATCGAGGGGATCGAGCGCTACGCCTCCGCCGCCGGACAGCCGATAGCGGCCTTCGCCGCCCCGTGCCTGGGCAAGCCGGTCGGGGAAGGCCCGGGCAATCAGGCGCCCGGCCATGTCCGGGGCGGTCTGCTTCCCCGAAACGCCGAGCGTTCGGGTCCACAAGGCCATGAGCCGCCGCACCCCGTCCGGCGGGCGCGCAAGACGGTCGCGCAGGTCGGCGCCACGGCCCGGGCGGACGTCCCGTTCGGACAGCAGCGCGGCGAGGAGGCAGGCCGTCGCCCCCGCGCCCAATTCCCGGCCGGCCAGCATCATTCGGGCGAGGCGGGGATGGGCGCCGAGGTCGGACATCCGCCGGCCGGTCCCCGTGATCCGGTCGCCCGCATCCAGAGCGTCCAGGCCCCTGAGAAGGTCTCGCGCCTGAGCCATCGCACCGTCCGGCGGCGGGTCGAGCCA
>CAYGKX010000228.1:0-6904 GCA_964350225.1 uncultured Rhodospirillaceae bacterium
AGCACCAGGAACCGCCGGCCATCGGCCATCGTGGGGATCGCCTGACGCTTGATGACGATGCCGCCGAACAGGAGGTTGCCGAACTGCCGGGCGAACTCGTCGTGGTTGCCTGGAATGAAGACGACTTCCGTACCCTTGCGGGCCTTGCGGAGAAGCTTCTGAACGACGTCGTTGTGCGGCTGCGGCCAGTACCAGGACCGTCGAAGCCGCCAGCCATCGATGATGTCGCCGACGAGATAAAGCCGTTCGCTCTCCGTATTGCGCAGGAAATCCAGCAGGAAATCCGCCCGGCAGCCGCGTGTGCCGAGATGGATGTCCGATATCCAGATCGTGCGATAGCGCGCCGGGCCGGCGTCGCGGGGCCGGGTCGCCGGAAGCCCCGCCTTGGGGGCGTCCGGGCTGGGCACGACGGGCTTTTCGGGGAGCGCGTTCATCGGAGTGGGCGGACTTCGCCTCTGTCGAAAAGAGGCATGTATCGTTCGCCTGCCGTCATTCGGCTATTTGCTCTTCGCCGCGCCTGGATAAGTCAAATCGAAATAAACCTGTCAAACTCCACGCGTATTACTACGGCATCAAGATGAACCTGCCGTGATAGAAAGGTTTCAAATTGGTGACATGCAAGACGAATTGCGCCGCGTTCCGGCCTTTTTCATGAACCCGGACACAACGACGGCGGCAGAGGTCGCCCCAGTTCCGGACAGGTCGCTGCCGAATGCGGAGATACCGGACACCATGCCGGGCCGGCGCAATATATTGGTGATCTACAACCCGATCGCGGGACGCCGGCACAAGGGCTTCTTCGCCGACGTGCTCGACGCGCTTGTCACCCATGGCTGCTCCCTGACGATCCGGGAGACGGGCTGGGCCGGTCACGCCGTGGACCTCGCCGGCACGGCCTCTGGCGAGGACCACGATGCCATCGTGGTCGCCGGCGGTGACGGGACGATCAACGAGGTCATTAACGGGCTCGGACCCACGGCGCCACCGGTGGGGATCATCCCGCTGGGGACGGCGAATGTCCTCGCGCGCGAAATCGGGTTGCGGCACCGGGCGGCGGATGTCGCCGCCACGATCCGGGACGGCCATGTCCTCTGGGCCCATCTGGGGGAGGCGGCGTCGGACGACGGCCGCCGGGTCTTCGTCCTGATGCTGGGCGCGGGATTCGACGCCCGGGTCGTCGCCGGCGTCGGCAAGCGGCTGAAACGCGCGCTCGGCAAGTTCGCCTATGTCTGGCGCAGCGTGGTGGAAATCGTTCGCTACCGGGACGCGCGCTACCGGGTGATCGTCGACGGCTCCGCCTGGCAGGGGTCGAGCGTGGTCGTCGCGAACGGCCGCTTCTACGGCGGCCCCTATATCGTCTGCCCGGCCGCCTCGCTCGCCGCGCCGCGGCTCGATATCTGCGTCTTCCGGCGCGCGGGGCGCTGGGCGGCGATCAGCTACGCGACATCGCTGGTTCTCGGCCGGATGGGCCGCCGGCGCGACGTTACCCATCTCCAGGGCACGGATGTGCGGATCGAAGGCCCGGCGCACGAACCTGTCCAGGCCGACGGGGATATCGTCGCGCATCTCCCGGTCACGGTGACCCTCTCGGAGCGGCGGTTACCGCTGATCGTGCCGGGGTAGGGGAGTGCTGGAGCCTGTGATCCCATCCTTCGAGACGGGCGCTTCCGCGCCCTCCTCAGGATGAAGTCGTTGAATTGGAGAACTCCCTTCATCCTGAGGAGCGCGCAGCGCGTCTGGAAGGATGGAACAGAGGGCGCCGAAGCCTCCCCTACGCCCCCGCGACGGTCATTCCGTCGACCCTCAGGGTCGGGGCGTTCACGGCATATTTGAAGGTGAGGTCGCTGGCCGGGGTCAGGGCCTTGAACATGTCCCTGAGATTGCCGGCGACGGTCAGTTCGTTGACCGGGTAGGCCAACTCCCCCTTCTCGATCCAGAAGCCGGACGCGCCGCGGCTGTAGTCGCCGGTGATCATGTTCACCCCCTGGCCGATCATCGACGTGATGAAGAGACCACTCTCGATCTCCGCGATCATCTCCTCGGGGGACTGGCTGCCGGCCTCAAGCCAGACATTGGTCGAGCCGGGCGAGGGCGGCGCGGAGGGGCCGCGATGGCCGTGGCCGGTCGGCGCGAGACCGAGCTGCCGGGAAGAGCGCAGGTCGAGAAGCCAGCTCGTCAGAACGCCGTCGTTGATCAGGTCGCGCTTCACCGTCGCGATGCCCTCGTCGTCGAAGGGCAGGGAGCGCAGGCCGCGCGGCTTCAGCGGGTCTTCGCGGATGGTGATGCCCGACCCGAAAATCGCCTCGCCCATCCTGTCCTTGAGAAAGCTGGTGCCGCGCGCGACGGAGGATCCGTTGATGGCCCCCAGGAAGTGGCCGACCATGGACCGCGCGACCCGCTGGTCGAAGACGACCGGGACGCGGGCGGTCTTCACCCGCTTGGCGCCGAGCCGCCGGACAGCGCGCTCCCCGGCCGAGCGGCCGACCGCCGCCGGGTCTTCCAGGTCCGCGCCGAAGACAGCCTGGCTGTGGTCGTAGTCGGTTTCCATCGCCAGGTCCTTGCCGGCGATGACCGAGACACCGACCGCGTGACTGGTCGCGAGGTGGGAGCCGGAGAAGCCGTTGCTCGCGGCGATCCATCCGGCATGGCGCGACCAGTTGGCCGTCGCACCGTCGGAGTTGGTAACGCCGGAGACGGCCAGCGCGGCTTCTTCCGCCGCCCGGGCGCGCTCGATCAGAACCTCCGGCGCCGGTTCCTCCGGGTCCGCCGTCTCGATCCGGGGGAAATCGTGGGTCACCTGGTCGGGATCGGCGATGCCGCAAAAATCGTCCGCCGGGACCGCCCGGGCCATGGCGACGGCCCGTTCGGCCAGCTCGTCCAGGGTCGCGGGCGCGAGGTCCGTGGTCGAGACGACGGCCTGGCGCTTGCCGACGAAGACGCGGAGGCCGAGGTCGGTCGATTCCTCCCGCTCCAGCATGTCGATCTCGCCCAGGCGCTGCGAATGGGACATGGCTTCGGCGCGCATGAACATGACGTCCGCTGTGTCCGCTCCGGCCGCCCTGGCCTTGTCGAGCAGCATTTGGCACAGGGATTCGGGCGCAGGGATATCGGTCATGGCACAGCTTTCGGAGGGCTCGGAGGAGGAGGCGTGAAGGATGGGTCTCTCTGGCTATATAGCAGCCACACGCCTCACACCAACCCCTCGGCCTTCAGCCAGCCATGGGCGTCTTCCAGCATCGTGCGCAGGTCGGGGCAGGTATAGCCCAGTTCCCGGGCCGCCTTGTTGCTGGAGATCGTCGCGTGGGAAAGGACGATGCGCGCGGCCTCCGGCGTGACGTCGGGTTCCCGTCCGGTCAGGTTGCCCCAACGGCCCTTCACCTGGGCGACCAGCCTGAACAGCCAGGCGGGGATGGCCCGCTTCGGGACCCGGGCGTCGGCGATCTGGCCGATGAGGTGGATGACCTCGACAAAAGACGCCTCGACCCCGCCCAGCAGATAGTTCTCGCCAACCCGACCATGGTCGACTGCGGCGACATGGGCGGCGGCCACCGCTTCTGCGTGGCAGAAGGTACCTGCGCCAGGCGGAATGCCAGGCAGCTTGCCGCGGGCGGCCAAGGTGATCATGCGCGACCAGTTGTTGCGGTCGTAGCGGCCGAGGATGTGGCTCGGGTTCAGGATGACGGCGGGCAGACCGCGCTCGATCCCCGCCAGCACGACAAGCTCGGCGTAGAACTTCGTTCGATCGTAATTGATCGACGACCGCTCCCCCAGCTTGGGGCTTTGCTCGTCGATCGGGCCGTCCGGCTGACCGTAGACATTCCAGGTGGAGGTATGGATCAGTTTCCGCGCCCCCTTCCGGTGAGCGGCGGTCACGACATTCCGCGTTCCATCGATGTTGATCTTCATCTGCCGGCCGGCATGGCGCGACCACATCGTCGTGTCGGCGGCCGTGTGGAAAACGGCGTCCGCGCCCTCCGGGATCGCGTCGGTCAGCGCCGCGAGGTCGAGGAGATCGGCCTCGGCCGGCTCAACACCGAATTTGTTCAGGTCGTCCAGCCGGGAGGTCCGGCGGTGCAGCCCCACGACGCGCCAGCCGTCCGCGACCAGCCGCTCGACGATGTTCAGGCCGAGGAAGCCGGTGGCGCCGGTGACGACGGCCGTTCTGGGTGTTTCAGTGGGCATGGCGCCTGCTCATAACGTAAAGCGGGCGTAATGGCGAGGGACCTCGCCGCGAGGAAAGGGACCCCGGATCGAGGCCGGGGTCCCTACCCGATGTCGTACGCCTAGGCCGCGGCCTGTTTGCGCCGGAGCATCCGGTTGGCGGCGCTGCAGATCGCCTTCAGGGACGCCGCGACGATGTTCGGGTCGCGGCCCACGCCGAAGATCGTGCCGCCGTCCGGGTCGTCGACCTCCATATAGGTCACCGCCGTCGCGTCGCCGCCATGACCCACCGCATGCTCATGATAGTTGTGCACCGAGATATCGATGCCGACCGCGTCCTTGAGCGCGTGGATGAAGCTGTCGATCGGACCGTTGCCGAGACCCTCGATGGTCATCGGCCTGCCGTCCATCACGATCTCGGCCGTCATCCGGCGCAGTTCGGAGGCATGGGTCTCCGGTACGGTGCGGTAGTTCTTGAAGACGATCGGCCCGCTTTCCTCGAGATACTCCCGCTCGAAGATGTTCCAGATCTCCTTCGACGGCAGCTCCTTGCCGGTGTCGTCGGTGATCCGCTGGACGACGCCGGAGAACTCGATCTGCAGCATGCGCGGCAGCTTGAACCCATAGTCGGTGTCCATGACATAGGCGAGACCGCCCTTGCCGGACTGGCTGTTGATGCGGATCACCGCCTCGTAGCTGCGGCCCAGGTCCTTTGGGTCGATCGGCAGGTAGGGCACCGCCCATTCGCCGCTGTTCGACTGCTTGAGGGCGGCGAAGCCCTTGTTGATCGCGTCCTGGTGCGAGCCCGAGAAGGCGGTGAAGACCAGTTCCCCGCCATAGGGATGACGCGGATGGACCGGCAACTGGTTGCAATATTCGACCGCCCGGATGACCTCGTTGATGTCGGAAAAGTCGAGGTTCGGCTGGACGCCCTGGGTGAAGAGGTTCAGGCCCAGGGTGACGATGTCGACGTTGCCCGTCCGCTCCCCGTTGCCGAACAGGGTGCCCTCGATCCGGTCCGCGCCCGCCATGACGCCCAGCTCCGCCGCCGCGACGGCGGTGCCCCGGTCGTTATGGGGATGCAGGGACAAGAGCCAGCAGTCCCGGTTCTTGACGTTCCGGTGCATCCATTCGATCTGGTCGGCATAGATGTTGGCGCTCGACATCTCGACGGTGGCCGGCAGGTTGAAGATCATCTTCCGGTCCGGCGTCGGCTCGAAGACGTCCATCACCGCCTCGCACACCTCCTTGGCGTAGTCGAGCTCGGTGCCGGTGAAGCTCTCCGGCGAATACTGGTAGACGACCTCGGTCTCCGGGACCGTCGGCTCCAGCGACTTGATGAGCTTGGCGCCCTCGACCGCGATCTTCGTGATCTCCGCCCGGTCGGCATTGAAGACGACCCGGCGCTGCAGGGTGGATGTCGAGTTATAAAGATGGACGATGGCCCGCTTGGCACCCTTGATGCCCTCGAAGGTGCGGCGGATCAGGGGCTCCCGCGCCTGGGTCAGCACCTGGATCGTCACGTCGTCGGGGATCATCCCCTCCTCGATCAGCTGCCGGCAGAAGGCGAAATCGGTGTCGGAGGCGGCGGGGAAGCCGACCTCGATCTCCTTGAAGCCCATGCGGACGAGCAGTTCGAACATCCGCTTAATCGTGTTGCTGGGCCAGGCCCGGTTCGGTAAGTCGACCTGGGGGAAAGCCCTGTATTTGTCGACATTGTTCATCATCATGATCGCGTCTCTTCGCTGGCGCAGTTCCCGGCGGCCCGTTCGTCGCGCACACGACAGTCCGCCCGCCTTGCGGCGGGGCGTCGGGTACGGGGCCTGTGGCTGAAAGTGGAGATCATGTCTCGCACTGCGGTCCGGGTTGCTGCGGTGTTTTCCTCTAGTCCAGCGGCACGCGACTGATCGCCATGCCGTTTTGCCCGGCGTCCTAGGACGCCGGGTGAATAAGGAGAAGCAGCAGGCCCTGTGCCGGGTGCGGTTTCATAACGCGCGGAAAGTAGGCGGCGGGAACCGCGGCGTCAAGCCGTTTGGGGACGGTCCCATTCGGCCTCCAGGTCTGTTATCTCTGTCTCTTGCTCAAGCGGATTTCCCGAAAAGAACTTCACCGACCAGGAGATCTCGACAAATGCTTTCCCGCACGACCCTCGCCGTCCTTTGCCTCGCGGCCCCGGCGGTTTCGCCCATCGTCGCTCCGACCGGCGCCCTCGCGGAAGAGGTTACCGTCACCCTCAACCGTCTTATGCCCGACGGCAAGATCGGGCCTGCGATCGGCACCGTCCGGTTCGTCGACGACAAGGGCGGCCTCTATATCCAGCCGTCGCTCACAGGCCTTTCTGTCGGCGCCCACGGCTTTCATATCCATGCACGCGGCAGCTGCGCCGCGACGAAATCGAAGAAGGGCAAGATCACGCCGGGTGGCCGCGCGGGTGGGCATTACGACCCGAAGAAGACCCGGCGTCATCGCGGCCCCCGCGGACGGGGCCATCTGGGCGACCTGCCGCGGCTGATCGCCGGCCCGTCCGGCGATACCGGCGGCTGGCTCCTCGCCCCGCGCCTCACGGTCAAGGACATCCGCGGCCGTGCGCTGATGGTGCATGCCGGGGGCGACAATTACCGGGACAAGCCGAAGAAGCTGGGCGGCGGCGGCGGTCGGATCGCCTGCGGCGTGATCAAGTAGCGAGGAATCAGGCCGGGCGCGGCCAGAAACGCTGGAGCGCCCACCAGGCCGCCGCGGCCAC
>CAYGKX010000229.1:0-611 GCA_964350225.1 uncultured Rhodospirillaceae bacterium
GGGGCGACACGAGATCCTCGATCGTGGATGCGCCGTCGACGATGGTCGTCGACGGTACCCAGGTGAAGATCTACGCCTGGTACGACAACGAGATGGGATATGCCTGCCGACTGGTCGACCTTGCCGCGAAGGTCGCCGCCGCGCTGGAGGGAGCGGGCGCCGAGCGATGAACCTGCGCGCCTACGGCATCGTCACCGGCGCCTATTGGGGCCAGACCGTTACCGACGGCGCGCTCCACATGCTCGTTCTCCTGCATTTCTACAATCTCGGATTCACGCCCTTCGAGATCGCCCTTCTGTTCGTTCTCTACGAACTGATGGGCGTGATCACGAACCTCCTGGGCGGCTGGATCGCCGCGCGCTTCGGGCTCAACAGCACCTTGTATGCCGGGCTCACCCTCCAGATTGCCGCGTTGGCGGCACTGGCGGCGCTCGACCCGGGTTGGCCGAAGATATGGTCGGTGATCTATGCCATCGCGATCCAGGGCGTGGCGGGGGTCGCCAAGGACCTGACCAAGATGAGCTCGAAGAGCGCCATCAAGCTGATCGTCCCGGAAGCGGCGAGCGGTACCCTGTTCCGCTGGGTGGCTTTGCTGACCGGTTCGAAGAACG
>CAYGKX010000229.1:621-2997 GCA_964350225.1 uncultured Rhodospirillaceae bacterium
TCGTCTGGGGGCTGATGCTGCTTGCCGGGTGCCTCGCGGTGATCCTGCTCGTCACGCTGGTCGTGCTGCCGCGCGGGCTCGGCCGGGTCAGCGCCAAGACGCCGCTGAAGTCGATCCTCGCCAAGGACCCCGCGATCAACCGACTGTCGCTCGCCCGCTTCTTTCTGTTCGGCGCGCGCGATGTCTGGTTCGTCGTCGGCGTGCCGATCTTCCTCTATGAGGTCGCGGGCTGGAGCTTCGTCGAGGTTTCCAGCTTCCTGGCCCTCTGGGTGATCGGCTACGGCGTCGTGCAGGCGGCCGCCCCGAGTTTCATCCGTCGCTCGGCCGACGGTCTCCGGTCCGAGGTCCCGGCGGCGCGCGCCTGGGTGCTCGCTCTGGCACTGCTGCCCATCGCCGTCGCGGCGGCGCTCGCCTGGCTCCTGCCGTTCGAGGTCGTCACGGGCGCAGCTTCGAGCGGTGTATCGGCGTCGGAACCGTGGGTCGGTGCCGGGATCGCGATTGTCGTCGGCCTGGGGATCTTCGGCGCCGTCTTCGCCATCAACTCGTCCCTCCATTCCTACCTGATCCTCGCCTACAGCCAGTCCGACAAGGTGGCCCTGAATGTCGGCTTCTACTACATGGCCAACGCCGCGGGCCGTCTTGCCGGCTGCCTCCTGTCCGGCTTCAGCTATCAGGTCTACGGGATCGCCGGCTGCCTCGTCGCATCCAGCGCTCTCCTTCTGGCGGCATTTGGCGCGAGCCTGCTGTTGCCGGGCACCCGGAGCAGTCTCTCCGGCGAGGACGCTGGCCGGCCGGCGGCGACGGGAGACGGGGCGGCGGCGGGACGGTCGACCGAGCCGCCGGTAGCCTGAGACGAACGTCACGGGGCGGAAATCATTACGCCTGCCAGGTAAACCGGAGCGACGCAGATGACCTTCGATCGCTGACCGATCGGCCCGCTCAGCGATCCGGCCTTGCCAGGGCGCGGCGGACGCGGCGGGCGATCCGGCTGACCAGACGTTTCGCGCGGAGCTTCCGCCGCAGCGCCCAGAAGGCCCGGTCGTCCGTCCGCCGCAGAATACGCAGGGCCTTGCGGTTCTGCCCCAGATCATGCAGGGCGGAGGCCAACCCGATGGCGGCTTCCCTGTCGTCGGGATGCAGGACTAGGACAGTTTCGAAAGCACGTACAGCCGCTTCGGGATTGCCGGTGCGCAGACGGCCATGGCCTGTCTCTCGGAAGATGGCCACCGCGCGCTCCGTTGCCGCATCGAGAAGCGGGAGTGCGAGGTCGTCCTGACCGAGGCGTGCCGCCTCGATCGCTGCTCGCAACAGGCTGTCGTCCGGCAAGGGCGGCTTCACTTCATCTTCTTCGGCTGCAGGGGCCATGGCCGTCGGGGCCACGACATCGGCCGCCGCCGCAGGTGAGGCTTTCGCGTCGGAGACGCCTTCGACCACCTCGACCTGTATCCGGAGCGGATCGAGGCCCGCGTCGCTTGCCCACGCAATGCCCTGCTCGCACAGTTCGATCTGAAGGGTCCACGAGCCCGCAGTTCCCGGTGCGCGGATCTCCAGCGGTAGGCTGCGGCTGTCCCCCGGCATCAGGGCGGCAGGCAGCAGGGTCGTGCCGTCAAGACGGATCGCACGCGCGCCGTCCCGGTCGGGATACCAGCGGTTGGCGATGCTGATCCCGCTCTCCTGCCCGGGGCGCCATGTCACTCCGCTCCGGTTCAGAACGGCGACCTCGATCGTGCACCGCTGACCGGGGGCAAGCGGCCCGATTGGGTGCGCGACGTCGAAACCGGCGTCGAGCCCGGCGGAGGGCAGGCGCGGCGGCGGCGCGTCCCACGCCTCGGTCAGGCGGCTGGCGATCCTGTCGCACAGAACCCCGATGTTTGGTTCTTCGAAGAACCGGCCGTGGTCGCCGGGAACGACGTCCCACGACACGTCGCGGTAGAGGCGGCGCCACCCGATCTGCGGGCGGGCAAACCGTTTGAATTCGTTGTGGTTTGCGCTTTCGCGTCCGAAGAAAAGTGCGACCCGGCCTGGATAGGGAAGGGGCGGCGCCCGCTCCAACAGGCAGAGCAGTCCCACCGTTCGGCCTGCGTCGGAAAGACCGCGCGCGACATGCATCGCGAGGCGGGCGGCCTGGCAATTCCCGCCGACGGCGCACGGACCGTCCGGGAGGATTTTCCCCAACCTGGTTGCATAAAGCTCTGTCATCAGGGTGCCCTGACGGAATTTGTCGGCTCCCGGCGGAAGGACACCCTGGAGCGAGCGCACCGCGTAAAGCGGTTGATCGGGGCCCAGCTGTCGAGTCATCTGCTCGAATTCCTGCTGGTGATTGAAACACCAGATCAGCGGTGGGCGCCCGCCGGCTGAATTGGCCCGATACACCAG
>CAYGKX010000229.1:3007-6867 GCA_964350225.1 uncultured Rhodospirillaceae bacterium
TCCGGGTCCACGGTTTCGCCGTTCCAGCCAGCCATGAGGATGCGCAGGCGGCGAAAGACCTCGGGGGCGACCGTCGCGTCGTTGTTGCCCTCTTCCCCGGTGGGCGCCTCTCCGCCGGTATCGGCGAGGGCGCCGGCTTTCCGGACGAGGGCGGCCAATCGCGAGATCGTGGCGATCTGTTCCAGCGACCCGGCGTCGAATGTCACGCGGAAATGGCTCTCGACCATCTGCACCATGTGGACCGCGGCAAGGGAATCGCCGCCAAGGTCGAAGAAGTCGTCGTTCGGCCCCACATTCTCGGTTCCCAGGAGACGGTGCCAGATCGCAGCGATACCGCGCTCTACCGGGTCGTCCGGCAGGGGCAGACGCACGGTCTCCGACCCGACGGCAGGCGACAGGTCGGGGTCGGGCAAAGCGCGGCGGTCGACCTTGCCGTTTGCGGACAAGGGTATCGCATCGATCCTCTGGAACAGGGTCGGGATCGCGCCCGAATACACATGTCGGCCGGCGGCGGCCCGCAGTTCCCCGGGTGGGATCTCCTCCTCGGCGACGTACCAGCCGACCAGCCGGCCCGGGTCGTCGCCGCGCTTGTCGACCACACAGGCCCTCACACGCGGGTGAGAGGCGACCGCGCGCTCGGCCTCGCTTGGCTCGATGCGCACACCATTGATCTTGAGCTGTTCGTCGACCCGCCCGAGATGGACCAGGTTGCCGTCCGGGTCGACCCGGCCGAGATCGCCCGTGCGATACAGCCTGCCGCCAGGCCGGAAAGGGTCCTCGACGAATTTTTCGGCAGTCAGTTCGGGTTGGTTGAGATATCCGACCGACAGGCGCTGGCCGCCGATGTAAATCTCGCCGGCGATTCCGCGAGGCACCGGGTTCATTCCGGGATCGAGGATATGGACGGAGACATCCGGAGCGGGACGGCCGATCGGCACACTGTCGGCGTCGCTCGGTTCGGCTCCCGGCGTGTCGCGAACCGGATCGAAGCGGTGGAAGGTCGAGGCCAGCACCGCCTCCGTCGGACCGTAGCAGTTCACGATGTCGACACCCGGTCCAAAGGCGCGGGCGGCATCGCGCGCGAGTGTCCGGGGAAAACTCTCCCCCAGCACCGACAAGGTCTTCAGCCGGGTCGTGTTCCAGGTCCTGTCGAGGATGAGGCGCAGCTGCGATGGGGTCGTCATGACGGCATCGGCGACATCCTCTTCGAGTGCGCTTGTCAGCCCGGTTTGCCCGACCAGATCCCCTTCCGCAACGACGCGAATGCTGCCGCCGGCGAAGAATGCGGTCAGGCACCGCAGGGACGCATCGAAGGTGATCGACGTTGCGAGCGCCATAACGGCGCGTCGGCCGCCCAGGATCTGCGTGTGGTTCCAGTGGAGGAAGCGCGCAAGGCTCTCGTGCGACACGCCGACGCCCTTCGGGGCACCGGTCGTGCCCGAAGTGTGGATGTAGTAGAGGACCGAGCGCGGACGAACAGCCGGGAGGGAGGTTTTTCCTTCGGGCTCCGCGAGGAGATCTTCGATGTCCAGACGCTCACGCTTCCAGAAAGCCGGGCTATCGGCGACATCGTGCGCGGAGAAGATGTGGCAAGCCCGGATGTCATCCAGGACCAGCCGGGCGCGCTCCTGTGGCGTCCAGGGTTCGAATGCACTGAAAGCGGCGCCGGAACGCATCACCCCGAGGAGGGCAACGATAAGGTTCAGCGAACGGGGGACGAGTACCGCAACCGCGTCTCCCTGCCCGATGCCGCGCCGTACGAGCGCCGCGGCGACACGCCCGGAGGCCTCCTTCAGTTCGGCATAGCTCATCGTTCTGTCGCCCATGCTCAACGCCGTGGCATCGGGCGTATCCGCGGCATGGGCGAGGAATGCCTCCACGACGCTCGGAAAGGGCGGCGGGGGCGCTGCGGCTGCGCTCCGCGCCGCCTCGACCGCTGCCGTCCGATCGTCCGGACCGCCGAGAGAAAGCTCCGAGAGCGGGACGTCTGGGGAGTGGATGAGCGTGTCCAGGATGCGCAGGAAGTGATTGGCGGCGACATCCGCCCCGCCTGCGGCCTCTGCGATCCCGCGATCGAAATCGAAGATCAGGCGAAGCGACGCCGCGTCCTCGCCGGCGCGGACGGACAGGCGAAGGTCCCGACCGCTCGCCTCGACAACCTCCGGCGGCGAAATCTCGCGTGACGGTACGCCGCAGAAGTCCGGCATCGCGTCTGGCACGAAGTTGAGCGCGACGTCGTACCGCCGGGCGACGATGTCTCCCCCGCTTTTCGCGGCCGAGAAGACGGCGCGCCGTTCCCGTCGCACCGCCGCCGACAGGTCGGCGAGGGTCCAGCCATCTTCGATCGACACGTGAAGCGGCAGGATACGGACGAACAGCCCCGCGACCTCGGCGGCGGCCGCGTCGTAGCGATTGTGCGAAAGGGCGCCGAATGTCACTTCCCGCCGTCCGGCCGCAGCCGCCACATAGGCGACGAATGCCGTGGCGATCAGGCTGAACAGAGCGCCGCGTGCGCGCGCCGACGCCACCCGCTCACCGTCGAGGGGCACGATGTGGCGCACGACGGTGGCGGCCTCTTCCCGAGCGCCATACATCCGTCCGTGCCGGCCGGTGGGGGACGGGGAGTTGCTCGCGCCGGGTGGCCGCGACGGCGGTTGATCGGCCCGGGCGGCGATCTCCGGGTGGCGGTCCAAATAGTCGAGGAAAGAGGGAAAAAGGGGTGCCGGGGCGGATTTGCCGCTCCTCGCGCGGTCGTAGAGGTCGGACAGTCTCGCCACGAGCAGCGAGGCCGATACAAAGTCGGTCGCGATGTGGTGCTGGTTCAGATACCAGATCCATCGGTCCGGTCCCAGCCGGACCAGGGCGGTGTCGAAACATCGTGCGGTCAGGTCGAGTATCCGGCGGCTGCGGTCGTCGAGCCACCGGTTCGCCGCTTCGAAGGGCTCCGCCTCGCCGGAAAAATCCCGAACCTCGAGCCCAGGGTCGACGTAGGGAAGGGCGGTCTGCCACGGCTTCCCATCCGTCTCGCCGAACACGAGACGCAGGGAGTCGGTGCCCGCGACGAGGTCGTCCAGCGCCCGTGCGAAGGCATCGACCTCGAGCGAAAGGCGCCATTCGATCTTCATGACCCGATTGCCCGCCGGGTCGTCCGGCCGCAGCCGACGGCCCGCCCAAACCGCTATTTGGCTACGAGTCAGGGGGCGGCGCAGATCGAAAGGAAGTTTCGTATCGTCCGGTGGCATCGCGACCTTCGGGGAAAACAGGGAGCTCTCGACGACGGTCTCCGCAAGCGACAAGGCCGGTAACCGGCAATCCCGGGAGCCGGCCGGGCCCCCCCTTCAATATCAAATTTCCTCGGCGGCGCGAGCAGATTGCTGCCCGGTCCGATTGGCGCGCCATGCATGCCGCCTTTGCCGCAGTATAGCGCCGTCAGTTGCGGCTGAGCAGTTCAGGCAGCCAGGTGACTGTTTCCGGCACCAGCATAAGGAGCGCGAGGATCAGGAGCTCCAGCAAGATGAAGGGAGTGACGGAGGCGGCGAGGGGCCTGGAGAAAGTCGAAGAGGCGACGAAGACCAACCGGGTCGGGAGCGGCAGCATCAGCCAGAGCGGGAATGGCCGGATCCGTTCGCCAAACGAGGCGAGGGGCATGGCATATTGCGGGCGGGGGGCGTTATCTACTCTTCCTGCGTTAGTCTGTCCCAATGTGATCGGGTGGGCGACCGAACTGGACCGAGCGGGCGGTCGAGCCTCCCAGAGTTCCTCTTCAGCCGGCACGGGAGCCCACCGATGACCGAGACACCGTCCTTCGCCTCGATGCTCGAGAATTTCCGGCGCCGTCTGGAAGTGGACCGTGCGCTGGT
>CAYGKX010000230.1:0-6827 GCA_964350225.1 uncultured Rhodospirillaceae bacterium
CAGGAAGGCCATCTCCCGCGTCCGGGACGCGAACTTGTTCCAGGGGCAAACGGCGAGGCAATCGTCACAGCCATAGATGCGGTTGCCCATCGGCGCCCGGAACTCCTCCGGGATGTGGCCCTTGTGCTCGATCGTGAGATAGGAGATGCAGCGCGTCGGGTCGAGCCGGTAGGGAGCGGGAAAGGCCGCCGTCGGACAGGCGTCGAGGCAATTGCGGCAGCTTCCGCAATGGTCGGCCTCGGGCGGGTCCGCGGTCAGGTCCAGGGTGGTGAAGACAGCCCCCAGGAAGAGCCAGGAGCCGAAGTCCCGCGACACGAGGTTGGTGTGCTTGCCCTGCCAGCCGAGGCCGGCCTTCCCGGCGAGCGGCTTTTCCATCACGGGAGCCGTGTCGACGAAGACCTTGAGCTCGCCGCCGAATGCCCCCTGCATCCAGCGTCCCAGCGCCTTCAGCCGCTTCTTGACCAGATCGTGATAGTCCACATTCCGGGCATAGACCGAGACTGTCGCCCGTTCGGGGCTTGGCAATAGCGCGAGGGGATCTCCCGGCGGCCCGTAGTTGACGCCGAGCATGATCACCGAGCGGGCCTCCGGCCAGAGAACACGCGGATCGCGCCGCCGCTCTGCCGTCCGCGCCATCCAGTCCATATCACCCTCGCCGCCCCGGGCCAGCAGGTCGTCGAGCACCGCCGCGCTGCCGTTGGGCAGTCGCGCCCCGGTGAACCGCACCGCGTCGAAGCCGAGGTCGAGAGCTTTCGCCCGGATGGATCCGGCCACCTCCGCACCGGGTCCGGCGGGGGCCGTCATCGGCTGCGACGAGGACGAAACGGAGGACGAACCCTCCGGCGGCTCTGCCGCATGGCCTCCGGAAGGCGCAACGGGCGATGTGTCAGCCGGCAAATGCATGGAGAAAGCGTATCATTTCAGAACGATACGGCCCACCGGCGAGATCCCGGTCCGGGGACGCCGGATCAACAGGTAGCGCGGCGGTCGAAGTTGCGGATGTTGAAGCGCAACCACGCATACCACATGACGAAACGCTCGCGGCGGCTGTGTCCTGCCGGCGCGGTCGCCGCGCTGCAGTAGTCGGTCGCCCGCTCGTCCGGAGACAGGAAGGCCGCCATCGAGTCCGCCGCCGCCTCAAGATGCGGTTTGACGTAGAGACCGCGGCAGTTGTAGGCGTCCGCGAGGCTCAGCCGGTCGCAATAGCCCTCGGCAACGACGACCGCGACCCAGGACCGGTAGATCGCGGAGCTGCCGGCGAGGTAGAGCAGATCGTTGCCCTCGAGCGTTCCCGCCGCGACCGGGCGCGTCTTGCCCAGATAGGCGACGATATCCGCATCCTCGCAAGCCGTGTTGCCCAGTAGAACGTCCCTGCCGCGCCCGCTCGCCGCCGGCGCGCCCTCGACCCAAAGAACCATGCTGGGTGACAGCTTGACCGTGCGCGGCGCGCCGCGAACCGTGTCCAGAAGCGCGTCGATGCAGGAGGCAGCCGCGAGCAGCCGCCGGACGGCCTGACGGCTGGCCGCGATGGTGACGCGCGGCGCGGTCCGCGGCGACCCCGTGCTGGCGAACCAGTCCGCGTCCCGCCAGCCGCTGACCAGCGCCGAGAAGCTGAGACCCATCAGCGCCACCTTGTTGATGTCCCGGGCGCCCAGGGCGAGGCCGGCCTGCCGGACCTGCTTTCCCATCCGGGCGGCATCGTCGAGCCGGTTGGTCTGGATGAACGCCATGCCTTCGAGCACACGGAGCGTGTCGAGCTCCCTGGCCATCGCCTGTTTTCCCTGTGCCCGGTTCGCCGCACGATACTCCGCGATCATCCGGTGGGTCCCGGCCATCGCGCTTGGTGGCGCCTCGTGCGGCTTGTCGGGCCCGGCGGAGGACAGGCCCGCCGTTTTCATCGCACTTACCCGGGTGGCCTGGATCTCCGTCTGGTAGGAGGCGACGATCCGGTCGAAATCGTTCGGGACGGGAAAATTGCCAGTGCACCCGCCGATGGCGAGAAGGCTGCCCAAGAGGACGATCGGCCGTATCTGCATCTATGCGGACCCTTTCGGCAGGCTGGTTCGGAAACGGTTCGGAGGGAAGCTTAGCCGCGTCCGCGATAGGGGGCGACCCCCTGATCCGGCAACCAGACACCTTCCGGGGGCGGGCCGGATTGCCAGAAGACGTCGATGGGCATGCCGCCACGCGGATACCAGTAGCCGCCAATCCGCAGCCATTCTGGTGCGAGCACGCCGATCAGCCGCTTGGCGATCGACAAGGTGCAGTCCTCGTGAAAGGCGCCATGGTTGCGGAAGGACGCGAGATAGAGCTTCAGGCTCTTGCTTTCCACCAGTCGCGCGTCCGGCACATAATCCAGGACCAGATGCGCAAAATCCGGCTGGCCGGTGATGGGGCAGAGCGAGGTGAACTCCGGGCAGGTGAAGCGGACGAGATAGGCCGTCCCTTCATGCGGGTTCGGCACGCTCTCGATCGTGGCCGCGTCCGGGCTCTCCGGCACACGCGCCTCCCGCCCCAGTTGGGTCAGGTTCTCTATCGTCGTATCCGCCATCGCGCGGACATACGGCGAAGCGGGCGCGGGCGCAAGGAACAAAGCGCGCCACGAACGGCTAGAGGGGTTCGATATCGCCCAGGCCAAGGGTCGCGGCATGTGCCGCCGCGAAGTCGGCGAAGCCTCCGGCCTCGATCGCCTGGCGAATATCCGCCATCAGGGTCTGGAAATGCTGGAGGTTGTGCCAGGACAGAAGGATCGGGCCCAGCATCTCCTCGGCCTTGAACAGATGGTGGAGGTAGGCGCGGGAGAAACGGGTACAGGCCGGGCAGACGCAGTCCTCCTCGACCGGCCTGGTATCCTCGGCATGGCGGGCGTTCCGGATGTTGAGCTCGCCGCGCCGGGTGAAGGCCTTGCCGGTGCGGCCCGAGCGGGTCGGCAGCACGCAATCGAACATGTCGACGCCCCGCGCGACCGCGCCGACGATGTCGTCCGGCCGCCCGACGCCCATCAGATAGCGGGGCTTTTCATCGGGGAGGTGCGGTGCGGTGAAATCGAGCGCCCCGAACATTGCGGCCTGCCCCTCGCCGACCGCGAGCCCGCCGATCGCATATCCGTCAAAGCCGGTCTCGATCAGGGACGCGGCGGATTCGGCCCGGAGGTCCGGGAAGGTGCTGCCCTGGACGATGCCGAACAGGGCATACCCCTCCCGCTCCACGAAGGCATCCCGGCAGCGCCGCGCCCAGCGCATCGACAGGCGCATGCTCTCCGCCGCAGTCTTTTCGTCGACCGGGTAGGGCGTGCACTCGTCCAGCACCATGGTGATGGTGGAATCGAGCTGGCGCTGGATCTCGACCGACCGCTCCGGCGTCAGGTCCAGCTTCGCGCCGTCGATATGGGAGCGGAAGACGACACCCCGCTCGTCCATCTTGCGCAGGTCGCCAAGCGACATGACCTGGAAGCCGCCGCTGTCGGTAAGGATCGGCCCCGGCCAATCCATGAACCGGTGCAGCCCGCCCAGCCGCTCGACCCGTGCCGCGCCGGGGCGCAGCATCAGGTGATAGGTGTTGCCGAGGACGATCTCCGCCCCCGTGCCGCGAACGTTGTCCGGCAGCATCCCCTTGACGGTGCCCACTGTGCCGACCGGCATGAAGGCCGGCGTCTCGGCGGGGCCGTGCGCCGTGAACAGCCGACCCCGCCGCGCCGCGCCGTCCGTGCCCAGAAGTTCGAAGCGAAAGGCGGTCATGGGCGTCGCTCTCTAACGGTTCCCTGCCCCGCTAGCGGGGGAAGCGAAGGATGGAACGTGGCGCGGCAGCGCTGCGCAAGTTCAACGATGACCCCGCGTCGCGCGGCCCGCCCCCTAAAGGATGGAGGGAAACAGAACGTTGCCGCCGGTTCGATCATCCCGCACGCTCCAGGAGACAGGCATCGCCGTAGGAATAGAAACGATAGCCCGCCGCGATCGCATGGGCGTAGGCCGCTTTCATCCGTTCCAGCCCGGAGAAGGCGGAGACGAGCATGAAGAGGGTGGAGCGCGGCAGATGAAAGTTCGTCAGAAGCAGGTCTGCCGTCGTCACTCGATAGCCGGGGGTAATGAAGATATCCGTCTCGCCCATGAAGGGCCGGACCCCGCCATCGCCCGTCGCGGCGCTCTCGAGCAGGCGTAGGCTGGTCGTCCCGACGGCGACGATGCGGCCGCCGGCCCGTCGGGCGTCCGCGATCCGTGCTGCAGCCTCCTCGGGTATTTCGCCCCATTCGGCATGCATGACATGGTCCTCGACCCGCTCCGCCTTGACCGGCAGGAAGGTGCCGGCACCGACATGCAAGGTAAGGAAGACGCGGCCAACGCCCCGCGCGTCGAGCCGCGCAAAGAGCTCGTCGGTGAAATGCAGTCCAGCGGTGGGAGCTGCGACGGCGCCGTCGCGGGCCGCGTAAATCGTCTGGTAGTCGTCCCGGTCCTCCACCCCCGCGCCCTCTGACCGGGCAATGTAGGGCGGCAGCGGCATCTCGCCATGGGCCTCGAGAAGGGGAATCAGATCCTCGGCCCCGACGTCGAAGGCGAGCGTCACCTCGCCGCCGTCGCCTTTCGCGGCGACCGTGGCCTCGAACCCGTCGGCGAAGACGAGCCGGTCGTCCGGGCGCAGCCGCTTCGCCGGGCGGGCGAAGGCACGCCAGCGCGTCGGGCCATCGGCCTTGTGGAGGGTGACCTCGACCTTCGCGTCGCCCCGCCGGCCGCGCAGCCGCGCGGGGATGACTTTCGTATCGTTGAGCACCACGAGGTCGCCGGGCTTCAGGATGTCCGGCAGGTCGCCAACGCGCCGGTCTTCGAGCCGGTCGGCGACATGCAACAGCCGCGCCGCGTCCCGCGGCGAGGCGGGTCGGTCGGCGATCAGGTCGCGGGGAAGGTCGAAATCGAAGTCGGAAACTCTCATCGCGGTCCGTTCCCGGCACAGTTGCGGGCCATTCGCCCTTGTGCCGGGCGCGCGCAAGGGGCATATCCGGCAGCAGCTTGTCAAGGGCGGGAGGCGGCAATACCGATGGACGGCAGCGCGAGCAGCCAGGCGGGCACGGCGGAAACCCCTTCCGGCAAGGGAGCGGCGGACGAGAATTTTCCCGTCGGCTCCTTCCTGCTGCCCAAGCGCCTTCGGCCCCAGGTCTTCGCCTTTTACGCCTCTGCGCCCGCCATCGACGACATCGCCGACAACCCGGACCTTTCCCCGGAGGAGAAAATCGCGCGGCTGGACGGGTTCGACCGGGCGCTGACCGGGGAGATCGACGACCCATCCTTCCAAAAGGCCATCCGGATCCGCGAAACGATGGGCGATGTCGGCAATGTCATTCGCCATTGCCGCGACCTCATCCTCGCCTTCAAGCAGGACGCGGTGAAGAACCGCTATGCGGACTGGGAAGAACTGATCGGCTATTGCGACAAGTCCGCGTCGCCGGTCGGTCGCTTTCTCCTCGACCTTCACGATTGCCCGGAGGCGGGCTATCCCGCCTCGGACGCGCTGTGCAATGCCCTCCAGGTCATCAACCACCTGCAGGACTGCAAGGACGATTACCTGACGCTCGACCGTGTCTACCTTCCGGGAGACTGGATGACGGAGGCCGGGGTGACGGTCGAGGATCTGGCAGGTGAGGCCGCAACGCCGGGGCTGCGTGCCGTGATCGACCGGTGCCTCGACCATACCGAGGCCCTGCTGGTCGAGGCCCGACGCCTGCCGCACCGGCTGCCGAGCCGGCGGCTTGCCATGGAATCGGCGGCCATCGTCCGGCTCGCCGAAGTCCTTGTGCGCCGCCTGCGCCGCCAGGATCCGGTTGCCCGGCGCGTCGAGCTGTCCAAGCCCGCGGCCCTGTGGGTCGCCGGAACCGGCGTCGTGCGCTACTGGTTCGGTCGATGAGCGGCGGATGAGTGTTGCCGTCATCGTCCTGGCCGCCCTCGGCCTGGTGGCCTGGCTCTATCTGCTCCTCTTCCACGGCCGCTTCTGGCTGGCCGACCAGCGGCTGCCGGCCGCGCAGCCGGACCCCCCATCCTGGCCCGCCGTGACGGCCGTCGTTCCGGCACGGGACGAGGCCGACGTGATCGGCGAGGCGGTCACGAGCCTGCTGACCCAGGACTACCCGGGGTCGTTCCGCCTGATCCTGGTCGACGACGGCAGCCAGGACGGTACCGCCGATGCCGCCCGCCGTGCGGCGGAAGCGACGGGGGCGGCGGACCGCTTCGAAGTGATCTCGGCGCCGCCCCTGCCAGAGGGCTGGACCGGCAAGATGTGGGCGGTGTCCCAGGGCGTGGCGGCGGCGGGGGCCGCCCCGGATTACCTTCTCTTGACCGACGCGGACATCGCCCACGAGCCTGGCATCGTCCGGCGGCTGGCGGCAAGAGCGGAGGCCGACGCGCGGCTTCTCGTTTCTCTCATGGTCAGGCTGCACTGTGCCGGCTGGGCGGAACGGCTGTTGATCCCGGCTTTCGTCTTCTTCTTTCAGAAGCTCTACCCCTTCCCCACGGTCAATAATCCGGCCCGGGCGATGGCAGGTGCTGCAGGCGGCTGCATGCTGGTGCGCCGGACGGCGCTGGAGGCCGCGGGCGGTATCGAGGCGATCGGCGATGCCCTGATCGACGATTGTGCGCTAGCCAGACGGATAAAGCCCCAGGGTCCGATCTGGCTCGGCCTCGCCGAAGGCAGTCGATCGATCCGGCCCTATGACGGCCTGGGCGGCATCTGGCGCATGGTTGCCCGCACCGCCTACACACAGCTCGGGCACTCGCCCCTGCTGCTTGCCGGGACGGTCCTGGGCATGGCGCTTTTATACCTGGCACCGCCGATCATCGCGGTCT
>CAYGKX010000231.1:0-4026 GCA_964350225.1 uncultured Rhodospirillaceae bacterium
TCCGACGGGTTCGGCGCCACCGCACGCTATTATGACCGGATCAACGCGATCACCTCCTTCGGGAGCGACCGGAGCTATCGACGGCGGTCGCTGCGCCTCGCCGGCCTGAAACCGGGGATGGCCGTGCTCGATGTTGGATGCGGCACCGGTATGACCGCCGGGCTCGCCCGGGAAATCGTCGGCCCGACGGGCCGGGTTGTGGGCGTCGATCCCAGCGCGGAGATGATCGCCGTCGCGCGGGACAAGGGGCGTCTCGACCATGCCATCCTCGGCACCGCCCAGGCCCTGCCCGTCCTCGACGCTCGGTTCGACTTCCTGACGATGACCTTCGCGTTGCGCCATGTGGGCGACCTGCGTGCGACCTTCGAGGAATATCTGAGGGCGCTCAAGCCGGGTGGGCGCGTTCTCATTCTGGAGATTTCCACGCCGTCGTCCGGCTGGCGCCTGGGATTGCTGCGATTTCACATGAAGCGGGTCGTCCCGGTTCTGGCCTTCCTGTGCGCGCGCCGGCAGACCGCCCGCTGGCTGTACGACTATTGCTGGGATTCGCACGAGCGATGCGTCCGCCCCGAGGTGATCGAGAAGGCGCTGCTCGAGGCGGGTTTCGAGGATGTCGGGCGGCGCGTGGAACTGGGCATCTTCAGTGCCTATTCGGGCCGCCGGCCGGGGCGATAGGCTGGGCGCCGGGCTCAGCCCATCCACAATTCCGGCTTCAGCATCCGTCGCACCGTCGTCCTGGGCGACGGCCGTCGGCCCTTGGGCAGGTAGGTCCGGGAATGGACATGCTGGCCGAGGAAGAAAAGGGTCATCACCGCCGGATTGACGACGTTGACGAACCAGCTCCAGGT
Source organism: uncultured Rhodospirillaceae bacterium (assembly GCA_964350225.1). Classification (GTDB taxonomy): domain Bacteria; phylum Pseudomonadota; class Alphaproteobacteria; order Bin65; family Bin65; genus CAYGKX01. Next base: position 849 of record CAYGKX010000231.1, read on the forward strand.
CGAGATGTCGGTCAGCGCCATCAGCGCCAGCGAGGAAAGTGCCATCCCGGCGAACAGCGCCGACCACATCGCCGTCAGCCGGCGTCCGGTCTCGGCGATGGGGGCGGGGACGTCACCCAGTTCCAGGTGCATGAAGCGGGTGATGACGGGCACTTGCCCGGGCAGGAGCGTCCGCCCGAAGAGGGCCGCCATCGACATCAGGGCAAGGAAAGGCGGTGCCGCGAGGAGCGACGCCGCGGGGGCGTAGCCGGCGAGGGAGAGCCCCAGGGCGGCGCCGAACAGCAACGCTGTCGCCCCCAGGCCCGCGATGACCGGTAGCGGCAGTCGGCGGCGGATCGCCTCGATAAATCCGAAGAGGCAGGCGACGAGAATGACGCCGACCGCGAGCGGAAGCCGGTCGAAGACCAGCGCCACATGTACCGCCACGATGGCGGCGAGAGCGACGGCGGCCCGGAACGCCGCACGTCGTGGGGACACGGGCGTTTCGGCGGAGGCAGGCGGCCCAGGCTGCTGCGGGTCGGGCCCTGTCCTGAGTGTTCCGTGCATCAGTCGCGCACCGGTCCGGCGCGTCGCGTCGCAATGCCCTTCGTGCCGCCGGCGTTGCGGTCGGCACCGGAGGGCAGGGGCGCGGTCCGGTTCCCGATCCAGGCGACGACGTCGCCATGAACGACCCCGCGCTGCTTGTCCCGGTACAGCCAGTGCCAGCCGTTCGGGTAGATCGCGACCGTCGACCTACCGGCCGGCAGGCGCGCGATCACGTTGGCGACCGGCTTGCGGGGAATGATCTCGTCCTTTGCGCCATAAAGCAGCAATACGGGTTTCGAAAGGCGCGGGGCGGCGGCATAAGCCCGGTCCATGATGTTCACGACCCCCCACAGGGCGTCCGCCCGCGCGCCTTTCAGGACCTTCGGGTCCGACGCGGTGGCGCGCCAGGCGTCGATATTGTCCGTCGGCTGCCGCCGGATGCCGCGACCGGTGACCTTGTAATACGGGACGGTATAGGCGGTCAGGGTCAGGGGGATGCGATAGAGGAGGGGGATCGTCGCCCGCCCCCAGACCGCGGGCGCAACGAGGATCGCGCCCTCGATCTCCGGCAGGCCGGCGCCGTCGAGCGCCGCCATGACGACCGCGCCGCCCATGCTCACCCCCGTAACGTAAAGCGGCAGGCCGGGATTGCGCGCCTGGACGACATGAACGAAGCCGCGCAGGTCCCGTACCAGGGCGTTCGTTCCCGGCCACTTGCCCGTGTCGCGGTTCGCCCCGAAACCGCGCTGGTCATAGGCATAGGTGGTGATGCCGGCCTCGGCCCAGGCTCGTCCGGGCAGATCGAAACTGAATGAATAGTCGTTCATCCCGTGCAGCGCGACGATGACTGCCCGGGTCTTTCCAGCGGCCGGCCGCCATATCCGTACCGGCATCCTGTAGCCGTCCGCCGCGACATAAATCGGCTCTCCCGTGCGTGTCGTCTCGATCCTGGGAGGGCCGAGCGTGGGTCCGTGTCCGATGGTGCGCGGCGCGCAGGCCGTCACCGTCATGGCGAACCCGGCACACAGCGCTACCAATCCGGCGCGGCGGCGCGGCCTCCCGTGCCCTGAGCGGCACGGAACGGCGAGGTCGGCTCCGGACAGACGGCTTCCTTCTGAGGTGCGCAAGGAATGGTGGCTCTCGTTGTCTCCGGGGAGGAAAGCATATGGCGCGTCGACGGGCCAGACGCGACATGTCCATCAAGGGGGGCGCCCCATTGTCGCCACGAAGTATCGTTTCTCTTTTTCTTTGCTAGAATGAGTTAATCTCGCACCTGGGTTTCGGTATCGAACATCGGCGGTGCCGCGCGGGTGGCCGGCGGTCGAATGTCGTCGGGGAGCTTTCCGACAGGTCCCGGCCCGTCGCCAGAGGCAGGGGCGGCGGAAGAACATCGGGGGCGTCGGCGTTCGTCGGCAAAGGATCATCCCCCGCGCCGGCCGTTATGGTCGATGGGCGCGAAACGAGCAGAAGGCGAAACATGGCCTCGGCGAAGAACATGTCTGCGCTAAAGCAGATCGCGATCCTTCTGGTCGTCGCGGCGGGGGCCGGGGCCGCCTGGTATTTCGACGCCATGTCGATGGTGACAGGAGAGACGGCGGCGCCAAATCGTCGCTCTGCGGGCTCCCAGCGACCCGCCCCGGTCGTGGTCGAGAGGGTCGCGCTCAAGAGCGACGCGGCCATCGTCCAGGCCGTCGGTACGGCGGATGCGAAAAAATCGGTCACCATCCACCCGCGCGTCACCGGCCGTGTGGTGGAAATCCTCTTCAAGGCCGGGCAGCGGGTGGCAAAGGGCGAACCGCTCGTCCGGCTCGACTTCGAGGATGAGAATTTCGCGGTCAAGCTGGCCGAACTGACCCTCAAGGACGCGCGCAGCAAGCTCGACCGCTACCGGAAGGTCGTGAGGAGCGGCGGCATTACCCGCAGTCAGCTCGACATTGCCGAGACCGCCGTCGAGGCGGCGCGGATCCGTCTCTCCAGGGCGAAAATCGCGCTCGCCCGACGCACGGTAAAGGCGCCGTTCGCAGGGGTTGTCGGCATTCCGTCGGTTGAGGTCGGCGACCGGGTGACAGAGGAAACGGCGATCACCACGCTCGACGACCGGTCCATTCTGCTCGTCGACTTCAACATCCCTGAAAATTTCCTCTATGGGATCCGGCGTGGCTCCGATCTCACCGCGACGACATGGGCACGACCCGGCGAGGTCTTCAAGGGCGTGCTCGCGACCTTGTCGAGCCGGGTCGACGAGGCGACACGCACCTTGCGGGTTCGGGCGGAACTGCCCAACCGGGACGATCGATTGCGCCCCGGTATGGCCTTCTCCATACGACTGCCGCTCGCCGGTAACCGTTTTCCGTCGGTCCCCTCCGTCGCCATCCAGTGGCGGCGCAAGGGCGCCTATGTCTGGGTCATCCGCGATGGCAAGGCCGTGCGCGTGCCGGTCGACGTGCTGAAACGGAGTGACCGCTGGGTACTGGTCGATGCCAAGCTGACCGCGAATGACGTCGTGGTGGTCGAAGGCGTTCAGCGGTTGCGGGCTGCCAAGGCGGTCAAGGTCGTATCCGAGAGCGCGCCCTCCGGGAAGCCGACCCAGTGACGGATCGGAAGAAGCGTCCGGACCCGGGGCGGGACCACGGTCCGGAGCGTGACGAGCCCG
>CAYGKX010000231.1:4036-6799 GCA_964350225.1 uncultured Rhodospirillaceae bacterium
ACGAGCCCGGGGCCCGCGACGACCATGAGCGGGAAGACCTCCCCTCCCTGAGCGTCCGGCGACCGGTCCTCGCGGTCGTCATGAATCTTCTGATCGTGCTTGCCGGCATCGCGGCCTTCACGGGCGTCGAGGTGCGTGAACTGCCAAAGGTGGAGAGGCCGGTGGTGACCGTCCGGGTCGACTATCCCGGGGCGTCGCCGGAAACCATGGATGCGGATGTCATCCGGCCGCTCGAAGGTGCCGCCGCGCGTGTCGCCGGCGTCCGGTCCATTCGCTCGGCCAGTGAGGAGAATAACGGCCGTATCTATATCGAGTTCGATCCATCCGTCGACGTCAACAATGCCGCGAACGACGTACGGGAGGCGGTGAACGAGGTCCGGCGGCGGCTGCCGGACGGTGTCGAGAACCTCGTCGTCGTCAAGGCCAGCGACGAGGACGACCCGATCGTCAGGCTTTCCGTCGTCGGGAGGAGCCTCAAGCGGCAGGAACTGACCGAACTCATCGACAACCAGATCGTCACGCGGTTGCAGCGCGTGCCCGGGGTCGCCGAGGTCCGGATCTTCGGCGACCGACGCGGGACCCTGAAAATCGTGATCGATCCGCAGCGGCTGGCCAGCTATGGCGTTGCGCTGTCCGACATTGTCGCCGCGCTGCGCAGCGCCCGCCTCGATATTCCGGCGGGCAGCCTCGATTCGGCGGAGCAGAAGCTCATCGTCCGGGCCGATGCCTCGGTCGTCAAGGAAGCGGCGATCGAGAAGATCATCATCCGGCCGGGCGTGCGCCTGGGCGACATCGCCAATGCATTCTATGCCCCGGCCGAGGCGACCTCTTTCGTACGCCTCGACGGGGAGGCGGTGATTGGCCTCGGCATCATCCGGCGAGCGAACGCGAACACCATCGAGATATCCGACGGGGTAACAGCGGCGGTCGCGCAACTGAACCGGACCCTTTCCCGCCAGGTGCGGATCGTTAAGACGTCGGACGATTCTGTCTTTGTCCGCAGCGCCATCTTCGAGGTTCTGACCACATTGGCGCTCGGCATTGGCATCGTCATTCTCGTCATGCTGGGTTTCCTCGGCTCGCTCCGTCTTGCGCTGATCCCGGCGGTGACGATCCCTGTCTCGCTCATAGGGACGCTTGCGGCAATCTGGCTCTTCGGCTTCTCCATCAACATCCTGACCCTTCTTGCCCTTGTCCTGGCGACCGGGCTGGTCGTCGACGACGCGATCGTCGTGCTGGAGAATATCGAACGTCGCCGCCGGAACGGCGACCCGCCGCTGGCCGGCGCTGTTCTCGGGACCCGGCAGGTCTTCTTCGCAGTCGTGGCGACGACCGTGACCCTGGTCTCCGTTTTCATCCCCATCGCGTTTCTGCCGGGGCAGGCGGGACAGCTCTTCACCGAGTTCGGCTTCACGCTCGCCATTGCCGTCGTGATCTCGTCCTTCGCGGCACTCAGCCTTTGTCCGATGCTCGCCTCCCGACTGGTCAAGGATCGGCCGGCGGAAGTCGCGCGCTACAGCCTGACCGGCATCGCCCAGAGGGTCGGCGGTTCGGTATCGAACGGGTACGCGCGGAGCCTCGGCGTTGTCATGCGCGCGCCGATCCTGAGCCTGGGCGTGGCGCTCCTCGCGACCGCCCTGATCGGCACCATCTACGCCTCGCTCGATCAGGAACTGGTGCCGCGAGAGGACAGGGGCGTGCTGTTGGTGTCCCTGCGCGGGCCGGACGGGGTTAACCTCGACTATTCCGACCGGCAGGTGAAAAAGGTGGAGGCCATCCTCCAGCCGCTTCTCGACAAGGGCGAGATCCGGCATGTCCAGTCGATCGTCGGGCGCTGGGATCTCAACCGGGGATACATCATCGCGCCGCTTGCGCCCTGGTCGCAGCGCCGGCCGCTGGCCGAGATCATGCGGGAGCTGCAGCCGAAATTCGCCGCCATTCCCGGCGCGAGGGTCTCGATCCGCACTCCGAACAGCCTGAGCCTGCGCCGCGCGGGATCGGAACTCGAATTCGCCCTGACCGGCATCGACTATGCCGATATCGCGGCCGCCGGGGACATCCTGATGCGCGAGATCGAGCGCTCGGTCCCCGAACTGCGCCAGCCGCGCATGGACTACAACACGACCCAGCCGCAGCTTTCCGTCCGGATCGACCGGGAGAGGGCGGCAGACCTGGGCATCGACGTGGACCGGATCGCCTCGGTCCTGAGCGCGATGGTCGAGGGGACGGAGGTGACGGAGCTGAATGTGGGCTCGGAAGCCGTGCCGGTACGCATCGAATCGACCGCCGGCGCCGTCGACGACACCGACGACCTGCGCAACCTCTATGTGCGGACGCGGGGCGGGAAGAAGATCCCGCTCTCCTCCATCATCTCGATCAAGGAAAGTGGCGTCGCCGGGGAACTTGACCGCCAGGGCCAGCGCCGGGCGATCGAGATCGAGGCCGCGCTGGCCGACGGCGTTACCTTGAAGCAGGCCGTCCTCGCGGTCGAACGCGCAGCGGCACGGGTGCTGCCCAAAGGCATCGGGATCCTGATGCTCGGCCAGGCGCAGACCCTCGCGGAGACGTCCTCCGGCATGCTTTGGGTGATGGCCTTCGCGCTGCTCGTCGTGCTGCTCGTGCTTGCGGCCCAGTTCGAGAGTTTCCTCAGCGCCGTCGTCGTGATGGTGACGGTGCCCTTCGGCCTTGCCGCGGCGGGGCTGGCCCTCTGGCTCTCCGGGACGACCCTGAACGTCTACAGCCCGATCGGGCTGGTCATGTTGG
>CAYGKX010000232.1:0-6770 GCA_964350225.1 uncultured Rhodospirillaceae bacterium
TCGTACAACTTTGTATAATGAAATCCAATTTTTGTCAAAAAGTCCAAATTTTGTTCGTTCAGGTCTTTTGGCATAGTCTCCGGACAGTTCGCGAGGCTGTGCCGGCCGCAATGAACATCCGCGGTTGGACCCGCATTTCGTTCTGACGACTGGCCCTCGGGCCGACATGCTGCGAGGAACCGATAGGTGCGTTACTCCTGGGGACCCGACGTCGAACTGAAGACCGAGGCCGATATCAAGACCTTGGCCGCTCAGGTCGTCCATCGTATCCGCAACGATATCCTGTCCGGCACCCTGGCGCCTGGGACCAAGTTGCACGCAGAACGATTGAAACAGCGTTACAACGTGGGGTCGAGCCCGTTGCGCGAGGCGCTGACGCAACTCGCCGCAAACGGACTTGTCTCGTCGGAGGGGCAGAAGGGGTTTCGGGTCTCCGAGGTCTCGTTGAAGGAACTCGGCGACATCAGCGGCCTCCGCCTGCTGCTCGAGGTGCGCGGCCTGCGCCTGTCCATGCTGGAAGGCGACGTGGAATGGGAGGTGTCCGTCTCCGGCGCCTACCGCCGTCTGGTCCACGCGATCGATCTTCTGCGTACCGGCGAGAGCGGCACGGCGGAGCAATGGGAGGACAGCCACAGGCGCTTCCACATGTCGCTCATCGAGGCCTGCGGCTCGCCCTGGCTCATTTCCTTCTGCCACCGGCTGTACGACCAGTTCGAACGGTATCGCCGGGTCTTTGTCGAATATTCCCAGATCTCGCCGAACATCCTGTCCCAGCACAAGGATCTGTTCGACGCCGCACTGGCGCGTGACGAACCGCGTGCCGTCCGCCTCCTGGAGGAACATATCCGCCACGCCGCGCATCTGACCGAGCGGGATGCCCGGCGCCAGGGCATCCATGACGCGGATTTGGTGCCGGACGGGATGGGGCTGCCCGAATAGGCATACTCGATGGCACCGCTGCCCACCGTTACCGACCTCTGGGCGGACCGGCTGCTTGCCCGTCCGGGTGCGGCGGCGACGTCGCACCGACGCCGTGTCGTCGTCGCCGATGGACGGGTCGATTGGGTCGGGGAGGGGGAAGCCGGACCCGACGACCTGGCAGGGCCGGGCTCGCTCGTCATGCCGGCCCTGGCCAATGCCCATGATCATGGCAGGGGCGTCCGGCCGCTCGCCTATGGCGTTGCCGCCGCGCCGGTCGACCTGTGGGTCCCTGGAGCCTATGGCCTCCCCCCGGTGGATCCTTATCTCGTCGCCGCCGTCGCCTTCGGCCGCATGGCCCGCGCGGGCGTGGGGTCGATCCTGCATTGCCACCTTTGGCGCCCGCCGGAACAACTGATCGAGGAGGCTGGTGCCGTCGCACGGGCCGCTGCCGACATCGGGGTCCGCGTCGCCTTCGTCGCGCCGGTGCGCGACCGTCACCGCCTTGGCTATGGCGAGGATGGCAGGATCATGGCCCATGTCGCTCCGGAGGCGCGCGAGGCGGTCGCCGCTGTATTCCAGCGCGACATTCCCGACATCGAGGCACAGCTCGCGGCGGTCGAGGAGATTGCCGCCCGTCACGCTTCGCCGACTTTTCATGTCCAGTATGGCCCGGTCGGTGTCGAATGGTGCTCCGACCGCCTCCTCGGGCTGGTCGCGGAACGTGCCGCCGCGCACGAGCGGCGCATCCATATGCATTTCCTTGAATCCGCCCGGCAGCGCGCCTGGGCGGACGAGACGTATCCGGACGGTATCGTCGAACATCTGGGGGGCGTAGGGCTCCTCGGGCCCCGGTTGTCGCTCGCCCATGGCGTCTGGCTCCGCACTGGCGAGTGCGAGCGGTTGGCTGCGGCCGGCGTCACCCTCTCGGTCAACAGTTCCTCCAACCTCAGGCTGCGTTCCGGCATCGCGCCGCTGGCCCGCATTCACCGTGCCGGGCTGCGCTTCGCCCTCGGCCTCGACGCGCTCGCCCTCGACGATGACGAGGACATGCTCCGCGAACTGCGCCTCGCGGCCCGGCTCCAGGGCGGCACTGGCCTCGATCCGGCCCTGCCGCTTGCGGCCTACTTTAACGCGGCCATGCGCAATGGGCCCTGGATGATGTTCGGCGAGGAGGGATTCGGGGCGATCGAGACCGGCGCTCCGGCGGATTTGCTTGTCCTCGACCATGCCACCCTGTCGGCAGACCTGATCGACGGCCTTATCGACGAGGCGGAACTTGTCCTCGCCCGGGCGTGCGCGGGCCACGTCCGGGCCCTTGTCGTTGGCGGCCGCGCGGTCGTGCGCGACGGCGCGATCGCCGGACTCGATCTTCCTGCCGCGGAAGCCGAACTGACCGAACAGCTCAATTGCCACGCCGAGGCGGTCCGGGCGGGCGGCGCTCTCCTGGCGAGCTTCCAGGCCGCTCTCCGCCGGTACTATGCGACGGACGAGGCGGCGAGCGAATGTTGTTGAATTTGTATTAGAAAATCCAGATTTCGCAAAATAATTGACATTTTTGGGATCGAATGGTCCCATCTCCACCAGTTTCGCGACGGGTCCGGGAGGAAGGGGCCCTGGTTGAGTGCCCTGAGACGGGATCTCTTGTCCAACAAGGAGTGGAGGCGAGGGCGATGACCGAACGACGCGATTTTTCCCGGGCGGAAGGTCCGGAGGCCTGGACATCGGCGCAGATGCACGATTCGGATCGCTGGATCTACCGGCTGTCCGCCGATGATGTCGAGGACCTGGCGGCAGCCCTTGCCCATGTGCGCAAGCTGGGCCGCACGATCCCGTTTGGCCGTGAAGATTTCCCGCTTGCCGGTTTCGCGGGCAGGCTTGAGGAAATCCGTACGGAAATCGAGCGAGGCTCGGGTGTCACGCTATTGCGCGGCGTCCCCGTCGACCGCTTTGGCCTCGAGGGATCGCGGCTCGTCTATTGGGGGATCGGCGCGCATCTTGGCACCGCTCTCGCCCAGAACCCGCGCGCGCAGCTTCTGGTCGACGTCCGCGACACCGGCGGCGACCAGTATCGCGACCCGACCGCCCGGGGCTACCACACGACGCGGCGCTTGCCCTTCCACAATGATCAGGGCGACGTTGTCGGCCTGCTCTGTTTCCGCCGCGCGAGGGCGGGGGGGCTGAGCTCTATTCCCAGTGCCGCCGCGATCCACAACGAGATCCTCGCGACGCGTCCGGACCTGCTGGCGGTTCTCTACGAGCCTTACCATTGCGACATCCGCGGGGAAGAACCCCCGGGCCGCACGCCCTATTATGCCGAACCGCGTTTTGCGCGGGTCGACGGCCGCCTCTATGTCCAGCACGGCCGCACCTATATCGATTCAGCCCAGCGCTTCGAAGAGGTGCCGCGCCTGACCGACGCCCAGAACGAGGCGATGTCCCTGATCGACGAACTGGCGAACAGCGACCGCTTCCGCCTCGACATGGATTTCCAGGAGGGCGACATCCAGTTCCTCAACAACCATGTCATCCTCCACTCCCGAACCGATTTCGAGGATTTCGACGAGCCCGAGCGCAAGCGTCACCTTTTGCGTCTCTGGCTGCGCACGCCCGGGTATCGCGTGCTGCCATCGTTCTTCGAACGCCGCTACGACGACATGGACTACTGGATGAACCATCCCACGACAGCGTCCGCCGCGTAGGGAAGAAGGCGCTGCGCCGAACCGACCACCCAGAAAAGAGGTTGCTCAGATGATCGCTCCAGCCTTCCGGATCCCCGCGGCGCTTGTCGCGGCGGTCTCCTCTCTCTGTCTCGCTTCCGGAATCGCGGCGGCCGACGACAAGATAAAGTTGCCAAGCACGGTGACCTGGACGTCCTACGGTGCCGGCGGCAGCGTCTACAACCAGGCTGTGGCGCTCGGCACGGTGATGAAGCGGAAGCTTGGTGTCACCTTACGCGTGATCCCGGCCCAGAACGACATCGCCCGGCAACGGCCGCTGAAGCAGGGCCGTATCGCGATCAGCCAGACCGGCGCCGGCGCGTACTACGCGCAGGAAGGCGTGCTGGACTTCGCGAAGCCCGACTGGGGCCCGCAACCGGTCCGCCTTCTCATGCTCGGCGTCTCGCGCGCCCACGCGGCGCTGGTTGTCGCGGGCGATGTCGGTGTCAAGAAGATGTCGGATCTCAAGGGCAAGCGGGTTGCTTATGTCGTCGGCGCGCCGTCGTTGAACGAACTGGTTCGGGCGAACCTGGCCTTCGCCGGGCTGACCTGGAAGGACGTCAAGCGGGTGGAGGTCTCCGGTTTCCGCGGCGCCATCACCGGGTTGATGGAAGGGCGGCTGGATGCTGCCATCCTCGCCTCGACGACGGCCTTCGCGCGCAGGGTCGCGGCGTCCTCGCGCGGCGGCTATTACCCGCCGCTGCCGGCCTCCGACACCGCAGGCTGGGCCCGCCTCAAGAAGGTCGTCCCCTATCTTGTTCCGAACAAGGATCCCATCGGCGCGATGATTCCCAAGGGCTTCGAAGGCGTGGCCCTGCCGCTGCCCTTCCTGATGACCCTGGAGAAGGCGGATCCGGATTTCATCTACAACATGACCAAGGCGATCTTCGTCCTTTATCCCGATTACAAGGACGCGGCGCCGGGTGCGGGCGGTTATGGTCTGAACCGCCAGATCTTCGATTTCGTCATCCCCTACCATCCCGGGGCGATCCGTTACTTCAAGGAAGCGGGTGTCTGGACCTCGGAGCACGATGCCCACAACGCGAAGATGATCGAACGGCAGAAGGTACTGGCGGCAGCCTGGAAAGAGGCCAAGGCCGCGGGCGGAGAGGGCGAGGCCTTCCAGAAGAAGTGGATGGAAATCCGCAACGCCGCACTGGTGAAGGCCGGCTTCGATCCGATCTTCAAGTAGCAGGTCGGCTATACGGCGGCGGCGAAGATGACCGGTGAGGCGCCGCCGTTACCGGGCGCGCGGGTGATGCGTCCGGTGACGGCGGTCCTGACCCTGGCCGTCCTCCTGCTCGCGGTCCTGCAGCTGACGGGTCTGCGTCCGTTCGGCTTCCTGCTGATCGATACCAAATACCTGGTGCTGGTCGGGGGTATTCCGCTCGGCCTCACATTTCTCTACTTGCCGCGCGGACGGCCGCCGGGACGCGCGGCCGTCGCGGTCCGTACCCTTCTGGCGCTGATTTCCTGGTGTCTGACAGCGCTGATCTTCTTCAGCCTCGATGCCAGTCTCGCGAACGGCTACGAGTTCGGCGCGCCGACCCATCTGGCGGTCGCCTGCATTGCATTCTGGGCGCTCGTCCTCGAGGCGTCGCGCAGGGCCGGCGGGATCGGCGTCGCGATCATCGTCCTTGTCGCTTCCGCCTATCCGATCCTCAGCGACTTGCTGCTCGGCGCACAGGGCATGGGCTTCGACCTCCTTCAGGCGGCCAGCTATTTCGTCTTCAGCCAGGAGGGCATCTACGGCATTCCGCTGCGCACCTATGCGTATGTCATCGTCGGGTACCTCTTGTTCGGCGTCGCACTTCAGCGCAGCGGGGCAGCACAGTTCTTCATGGACATCTCCTTCAGCCTGTTCGGCCAGTATCGGGGCGGGGCGGCGAAGGTGAGTGTCGTGTCGAGCGCCTTCCTCGGCAGCATGAGCGGCAGTGTCGTGACCAACGTCCTCACGACCGGAGCCCTCACGATCCCGGCCATGCGCAAGGCGGGGCTGCCGCCCCGCGTCGCCGGAGGGGTGGAGGCTTGCGCATCCACCGGATCGGTCCTGATGCCGCCGATCATGGGGGCGACGGCCTTCGTGATGGCGTCGTTCCTGAGCGTCCCTTATTCGACCGTGGTCGTGGCGGCGATCCTGCCGTCGCTACTTTATTTCGGCGGTCTTTTCCTGCAGATCGACGCCTTCGCCGCGCGCAACCAGATAAAAGGTCTTCCCCAGGCCGACCTGCCCCGGGCGCGCGACGTCCTGCGCCGGGGCTGGCACTATCTGCTCGTCCTCGCCGTCCTGATCTTCCTGATCGCGACCCTCGAGAACCAGGGCATGGCACCCTTCTATGCCACTGCGTTGCTCCTGGTCTGGGACCAGATCGTCGAGCGCCGGTTCATGCGCCTCGGGGAATGGCTGCGCTTCTTCGAGGATGTCGGCAAGCTCCTGGCCGAGATCGTGGGCGTGCTCACCGGCATCGGAATTGTGGTCGGTGCGCTCTCGATGACCGGCAGCGCCGCGGCAATCACCAGCGAAATCGCCTATCACGCCGGCGACAGTCTGCTGTTGCTGTTGATCCTCGCCGCTGTCGCCGCCTTCATTCTCGGCTTCGGCCTGCCGGCGACGGCGGCCTATATCTTCCTTGCGATCGTCCTTGCCCCTGCGATGGTCAAGCTGGGGGTCGAGCCCATCGCCGCCCACATGTTCCTTTTCTACTGGGGCATGGTCTCCTTCATCACCCCGCCGGTTGCGATCGGCGCCTTCGCCGCGGCGAGCATGGCGCAGGCCCCGCCCATGCGCACCGCCTTCGAGGCGATGCGCTTCGGGACGATCATCTACTTCATCCCGTTCTTTTTCGTCCTGAATCCGGTGCTTCTCGGCAAGGGCGATATCGGCGCGCTGGTCTTCGCCATCGCGACCGCGACAGTCGGCCTCTGGCTGATCGTCGGCGGGCTGCAGGGTCACGTCATCGGCATCGGTCGCGTTCAGGCGGCGGGGCGCGGCGGCGGGGTCGCCGGTATGGCCCTGCGGATTGCGCTCGTCGCGATCGGCCTGGTCTTCATCGCGCCGGGCGGTGGGGCGTTCGGCGTCTCTGCTCTGCAACTCACCCTTATCGGGCTGATCGCCGCCGCGCTGCTCGGCGG
>CAYGKX010000233.1:0-6767 GCA_964350225.1 uncultured Rhodospirillaceae bacterium
CCGCCGCGGCCCGGGCTTCGGCGCTGTGGGTCTCCGGCGTCTGCCAGTTGACGAGCAGGACGATGCCCAGGGCCAGAACCGACACGACGATGAAGATGCCGCGCCAGCCCGTCAGATCGGTCAGGAGGCCGCCCAGGGTCGGGGCCAGCATCGGCGCTGTGACCATCGCCATCAGGAGGTAGGAGATCATGCGGGCAGAGCCCTCGTGGCCATAGACGTCGCGCACGACCGAGCGGGCGAGCACGATGCCGGAGGCGCCGCCCATCGCCTGCACGATCCGGCCGCCGATCAGGATTTCGATCGTCGGCGCCGCCGCGCAAACCACGCTGCCGGCGAGATACAGGAGCATGCCGCCCACCAGGACCGGGCGACGGCCCAGCCGGTCGGACAGGGGGCCGTAGGCCAGGGTCGAGACGGCCATGGCCAGGAGGGACAGGCTGAAGACCAGCTGCGCGACGCCGGCGTCGACGCCGAAATCCTTCTGGATGGCGGGCAGCGCCGGCAGGAACATCTGCATGGCGAGTGGCCCGCTCGCGGTCGCGGCCAGAAGGGCAATGAAGAACAGCTTGCCGACGGGACGGGTCATGGGCTCCGGCGCCTGGGAAACGATGCGCGGACCCTCGCGCGGCGCGCGAGAGGCGACCCCGCTACCTAGTCTCGGTTGCCCATGGAAGCCAGACGAATTCCGGCGTGGCAGCCCCCGCGCCAGCGCATGCGCTTCCGTCCCCGCTTAGCGGGCGAAATGATGGCGCGTCCGGTTGGCGAAGGCGACGAGCGACAGCATGACCGGTACCTCGACCAGCACGCCGACGACGGTCGCGAGCGCCGCGCCCGAATGAAGGCCAAACAGGCTGATCGCGACCGCCACGGCGAGTTCGAAGAAGTTCGACGTGCCGATCAGGGCGCAGGGAGCGGCGACGTTGAACGGGACCCGCCAGATCCAGGCGGCGAAATAGGCGACGGCAAAGATGCCGTAGGACTGGATGAGCAGGGGGATTGCGATCAGGGCGATCAGGATCGGACGATCGAGAATGACCTGTCCCTGGAAGCCGAACAGCAGGATGACCGTGGCGAGCAGGCCGATGACCGAGAAGGGCTTGATACGGGCTGTGAACCGGCCGACGGCGGCGGCGCCGGCCTCGCCCTTCCGCGCATGGCGAACCAGCCATTGCCGGGTCAGGGCGCCGGCGGCCAGCGGGATGACGACATACAGCCCGACCGACAGCAGCAACGTATCCCAGGGCACGGCGATGTCGGTCACGCCCAGCAGCAGGGCCACCAGCGGCGCGAAGGCGAAGATCATGATGACGTCGTTCACCGATACCTGGACCAGCGTGTAGGACGGGTCGCCCCGGGTCAGTTGGGACCAGACGAACACCATGGCGGTGCAGGGCGCCGCGCCGAGCAGGATCAGGCCGGCGATATAGGACTGGGCGTCGTTGGCCGGGATCATGTCGGCGAAGAGAACCTCGAAGAAGAGGACACCGAGCCCGGCCATCGTGAACGGCTTGATCAGCCAGTTGACCGCGATGGTGATCACCAGCCCCTTCGGCCGGTCGCCGATATGGCGCAGGCTGGCGAAGTCGACATTCACCATCATCGGATAGACCATCGCCCAGATCAGGACGGCAACGGCGAAGTTCACCTTGGCATATTCCCAGGACGCCAGTGCGGCGAAGAGGCCGGGAAAAAGGTTGCCCAGAAGGAGTCCGGCCGTGATGCAGAGCGCAACCCAGACGGAGAGCCATTTTTCGAAGAAGCCGATGCCCCCGGGCGCGGGGGCGTCGGCCGTTGCCGTTTCAGTGGTCATGGTGTCGTGGGCTACCTGCTTTGCCCGATGTCGTCGAGCTGCTTCTGCAGGGACAAGGCGTCGAGGGAGGAAAGGGGCAGATTGACGAAGATCTGGATGCGGTTGTTCAACATCCGGAAGGCTTCGGCGAACGCGGCGGCCTTTTCGGCATCGGAGCCGTCCACGGCCGCCGGATCGGGCACGCCCCAATGGGCCGACATCGGCTGGCCGGGCCAGACGGGGCAAACCTCGTTGGCGATGCTGTCGCAGACGGTGAAGACGAAATCCATCGCCGGCGCGTTGGGCCCGGCGAACTCGCTCCAGTCCTTGGAACGAAGACCGTCGGTCACGAAGTTCGATCGCGCAAGCAGGTGGACCGCCAGCGGGTTCACTTTTCCGACCGGATTGCTGCCGGCACTATAGGCATTGAACTTGCCCAGGCCATCCCGGTTCAGGATCGCCTCCGCGATGATGCTGCGCGCGGAATTCCCGGTGCAGAGAAACAGCACATTCTTCGCAGTGTCGGACATTGAGGGCTCCCCAACGTCTGTCCAGATCATCGATAGGTCGAAAGGGGTGTGCGCGGCGGTTCAGCCGCAGCAGGGGTTCTCCCCCGCGGCCGGCTCCTTGTCCGCGTCCTTCTGCGCCTCCGCGCGCAGGTTGGTCAGATTCGTGTCGCGGACCTCGTCCTCGCCCATGACGACAGCCTCGGCCATGGTGTGGAACGCCTCCCAGATGACGCCGTCCGGATCGGAGACCCAGGACTTGTCGGACACGGCGTAACAGCAGGCCGCGTCCTCTTCCTGGTAGATCGAGCGGTCGGCGCGTTTCAGCCGACCGGACACGTCGTCCAGCTCTTCCGCCGTGTCGGTCTGGATACCGAGATGGTCGATGCCGTGGGTCGAGCGGCCGGAGGAGATCGCGTAATTGACCCGCGGATCGTCCATCTGCCACTTGGCGTAGTCGGTCTTGAGAACCGTCGGCGACTGGCCGAACAAGGCGGTGTAGAAGCGGACGGCGGCGTCGATGTCGCGCACCCGTTCGTGAACGTGAAGCCGTTTCATCGCGGCGTCTCCTCCAATGCAATGGTCGCGAATTCACCCTGCAGCGCGGCCGATATCGCGTCTCCGCACGCTTCCGGCCGTCCCTGGCAACAATCCTGCAACAGGAAGGTTACAAGCGCGCGAAATCCGGCGAAGTCGATCCGGTAGATCACCTGGCGGGCGGCCCGGGTCGAGGTCAGAAGACCGGCCCGCTCCAGGATCCCCAGGTGGGTCGACAGGGTCGACGGCGGGACGGACAGCGCGGTCGCGATCTCGCCCGCCGGCAACCCGGCCTCGCCTTCGCGGACCAGCAGGCGGAACGCGGCCAGGCGCGTTTCATGGGACAACGCGGCAAGGCGACTGGTGGCGTCTCTTAATTCCATAATTCGATAATTATCGAATTATGGAATTCGCTGCAAGCGCTTTCTGTGGCGGAAGGCGGGTCAGAGGGCCGGTTCCGTGGCCAGACGGAAGATGCGGCCTGCCTGCCCCTCGACCTCCGGGTAGCGCGCACGGACCAGCGGGTCGTGGCCGGGAACGATGAACGCCTCGTCGTCGGCCAGTTCCCGCAGGCGGCGGTAGGCGTCCAGATAGGCGCCCAGGTCGTGGACGATCGGGAAGGGGTGCCCGGCGGTAAAGTTCTCATAATAATGACAGGCGTCGGAGGCCAGTACGATCCAGCCGACCCGGGTATGCACGCGTACCACCTGCAGGCCCAGGGTATGTCCGCCGACCCGGTGGAGCGACACGCCGGGCGCGATCTCCGCGTCGCCGTCGTGAAAAACGGCCTGCCTGGCGAAGACCCGGTGAACCATGTGGGCGATGTGGTCGGCCTCGAAGGCATGGGCGATCGCGGGCTCTGTCATGCAGCGACCGGTCGCGAACCGCATCTCGTCGTCCTGAAGGTGAATACGGGAGGCCGGGAACTGGGTCAGGCCGCCGGCGTGATCGTAGTGGAGATGGGTCATGAGGATGTCGGGTCCGGCCGCCGCCTCGACCCCCAGCGCCGCCACGCCTTCGGACGCGCGGCAGAGAAGGCGCCGGTTGCGTTTGTCCGCGTCGGTCTGGTCGAAGCCGGTATCGACGACGAATGCGCGGTCGCCGTTCCGCACGACCCAGACGAAATAGTCCATCGGCATCGGCCCGTCATGCGGGTCGTCGCCGGGCGGCGGTCCCAGGAAATGCTCCCGGCGCACCGCGTCGCGGGTCGCATAACGGACGGCAAAGACCTCGTATTCGGGCAGCGCCATCGGTGTTCCCTCCCGGTCGTCTCTATGCCAAGACTCTCGCCCCTAAGAGCCGAGGCGGCAAGACGGAGGAGAGAATGTCCCAGGAGAAGTTCGAGGCCGGGTTGAAGGTGCGGCGCGAGGTGGCGGGCGCGGAGTATGTCGACAAGGCCATGGCCGGCGCCGACAGCTTCAACCGCGACTTCCAGGAGATGGTGACGGAATATTGCTGGGGCGGCACCTGGGCGCGGGGCGTCCTCGAGAACAAGACCCGGAGCATCATGAACCTCTGCATGCTCTCCGCCCTCAACCGCCCGCACGAGTTCAAAATCCATTTCCGCGGCGCGCTCCGGAACGGCTGCAGCCTGGATGAACTGAAGGAAGTGCTTCTCCAGATCGCCGTCTATTGCGGCATCCCCGCCGGCGTCGAAGCCTTCCGCCTCGCCCGCGAGGTGTTCGAGGCGGAGGGGATCGACCCGGAGGCGTAGGCTCAGGCAGTCGATATCGGGCGGCGGATTGCCCCATCCGAATTGAGATCCATGTTAGGGTGGGAATAATTCGTACCAGATGCCACGATCGGCTTTGGAGACCCTGAGACATGACCGAAATCGTCAAACGATCCGTCGTTCTGACCAAGCGGAACGACACGTTCATCACCGAACAGGTGGCGGCCGGCCGGTTCGCCAATCATAGCGAAGCGGTTCGCGCCGGACTGCGGCTGTTGGAGGACTACGAGACGCAGTTGCGCGAAACACGAGCTCTAATCGACGAAGCAGAGGCGTCGATCGCCGCAGGGAAGGGGATCGAGTACACGCACGCAGGTTCTCTGACAGAAGAGGTCGTCAAGCGGGGGATGGCGCGATTGGCCCGAAAAGACTGATTCTCGCCCCCGAGGTCTTGGACGACCTCACGGCAATATTTCTCTATCTCGCGGAAGTGGCGAATGTGAAAACCGCAACCGCGTTTGTCGCGGATTTGGAAAACAAGATTGCCTGGATCGCCGCCGCCGGCTTTCCCGGTGTGCCACGGGACGAGCTCCAACTTGGCTTGCGCGCGCTGCCCTATCGGGGCCGCTGTATCTATTTCCGAACGGACGAGAACACCGTCCATGTGCTTCGCGTCGTACACGCCGCACAAGACGTCGCCGAAATCGAGCTTCCCAGCGGCGCCTAAAGCGCGTCGAGTTGCTCTTCAGAAAAGACCTCGTCGCGGCTGCAGAACTGGCAGGTCACGACGATCTGGCCGTCCTCCATCAGATCCTTCACCGACTCGGGGTCCAGGCCTCGCAGCATGTTCTCCACCCGCTCGCGGGAGCAGCGGCACTGGTCGGCGACCTCACGGGTCTCGTAGACGCGCACGCCGTCCTCATGAAAGAGGCGGAACAGCATGTGGGTCGCGGGGAGGGAGGGGTCGAGCATTTCCTCGTCGGTCGCCGAGCCGAGGAGGAACGCCGTCCGCCGCCAGTCGTCGTCGGCCTTCTCCTTGTCGACTTCGCGCACGTCCCAGACGGTTTCGTAATCGTGGTCGTCGGCCGGCAGCCGCTGGACCATGATGCCGGCAGCCCGCCAACGGCCGTCGCTATCGTGGCCGGCGGCCAGGCGCAGGACCGTCTGAAGCTGTTCGGACTGGCGGAAATAGTGTTGGGCGCATTCGGCCAGGGTCGCGCCGTCCAGGTCGACGATACCCTGGTAACGGTTGGTATATTCGCCCTGGTCGACCGTGAAGGCGAGATAACCGGCGCCGAGGAGGCGCGGCACGGGCGCGGAAGGCGGGCCCGACAGGATCTGTTCCAGCCGCTCCGCGTCGAATTCGGCGTAGCCGCGCAGGGCGCCGTCGGTCGTGACGTCCGCGACCAGCATGCTGACCGGCCCGTCGCCCTTGGTCTGCAGGGTAAAGACGCCGTCATACTTGAGGGCGGCGGCCAGGGTTGCGGCCAGCGCCAGCGCCTCGCCCAGCATCTGGCCGACCGGTTCGGGATAGGCGTGACGCGACAGGATCGCATCCGCCACCGGGCCGAGGCGCACCATGCGGCCGCGCAGGCCGGGACCTTCGATCTGAAACGGCTGGATCAGGTCGTCGGCGGGCGCGCCGCTCGGGGGGCTCGCGGTCTTGGCGCTGGGGGCCGTCACGACACCGCGGGCGGCTGCATCGCCCACAGAAGGATGCCGCACTGGGCGTGCAGGCGGTTCTCCGCCTCGTCCCAGACGACCGACTGCGGCCCGTCGATAACCGTGTCCGTCACCTCTTCGCCGCGATGGGCCGGCAGGCAATGCATGAAGATGGCGCCGGGCTTGGCCTGGGCCATGACCGCGTCGTTCACCTGATAGGGGCGCAGGATATTGTGGTGGTTCGCCGAATCCGTATCGCCCATCGACACCCACACGTCGGTCACGACGCAGTCGACACCGCCGACGGCTTCGCCGACGTCCTCGGTCACGACGATGCTGGCCCCTTCGCCCCGCGCCCAGTCGACCACCTCCTGAGGCGGCGGCAGTTCGGCCGGCACGGCAAGGCGCAGCTCGAAGTCGAACTGCACAGCGGCATGGATCCACGAGGTCGCCATGTTGTTGCCGTCGCCCGACCAGGCGACCGACTTGCCCTGGATCGAGCCGAGGTGCTCCTCGAACGTCATGACGTCGGCCATCAGCTGGCACGGATGGGTGCGGTTGGTCAGCCCGTTGATGACCGGCACCGTCGCATGCTCCGCCA
>CAYGKX010000234.1:0-6757 GCA_964350225.1 uncultured Rhodospirillaceae bacterium
GGGCGCTTTCGGCCGGGTCCTGGACCAATCGATGGGCGACTGCGGCAATCGCCCGCGCGATGTCGCTCGCATTGGTCGGCGTACCCTGCTGGTCGTCGACGACCCTCAATTCGTCCCGGTCGGTCGCGGCACGTAGCATCGTCTTCACGAAGTTGCGCCCGAAGGGGCTGAAGACCCAGGCCGTGCGCAGGATGACATGCGACAGGTTTGCGTCCCGCACCGCCCGCTCCCCCGCTTCCTTGGTGCGGCCGTAGACGCCAAGCGGCGCAACGGGGTCGCTTTCGACGTAGGGTGCCCCCTTGGTGCCGTCGAAGACATAGTCGGTCGAAAGATGCACCACAGGCAGCCCGCGTTCCGCGGCTGCCTGCGCGACTATGCCGGCAGCGGTCGCGTTGACGGCCTGGGCCGCCGCTTCCGACGCCTCCGCGCCGTCGACATCGGTGAAGGCGGCGGTATTGACGACGACATGGTAGCGTGCCGCGCGCAGGGCCTGGCGGACGGCGTCCGCGGACGTGATGTCCACCTCCGACCGGGCAGGGAAATCGGCCTCGAACTGGCCCACGTCGGCCAGGTGCCGCAGCTCGCTGCCGACCTGGCCGCTGCCGCCGAAGACCAGAAGGCGTATCGTCATTCCGCCGCTCCCCGGCCCAACCGGTGGCCGTCATAGACGTCGTTCGCCACACGCTGCCACCAGGACCGATTGTCCAGGTACCAGGCGACGGTCGCCGACAGATGCTCGTCGAACCCGCCGGACGGTGCCCATCCCAGTTCCGAGCGGATCTTCGACCCGTCGACGGCATAGCGCCGGTCGTGTCCCGGCCTGTCTGTCACGAATTCGATACGGTCACGATACGGCCGTCCGTCGGCGCGGGGGGCGTGGCGGTCGAGCTGGTCGCACAGCGTCTCGACCAGGTCGAGGTTGGTCCGCTCGTTATTGCCGCCGATCATGTAGGATTCGCCGACCCGGCCGCGCGATACCACTTCCAGCAGCGCCTCGGCATGGTCCTCGACGAAAAGCCAGTCACGCCGGTTCTGTCCGTCGCCGTAGACGGGCAGGGTGCCGCCCGTCAGCGCCTTCACGATCATCAGCGGGATCAGCTTTTCCGGAAACTGGAAAGGCCCGTAATTGTTGGAGCAGTTCGACAAGACGACGGGCAGGCCGTAGGTATGGCCCCAGGCGCGCACCAGATGGTCGGCACCGGCCTTGGTCGCCGAGTAGGGGGACCTGGGGTCGTAGGGCGTGGTCTCGCGGAAGGCGTCGTCGTCGAGGTCGAGGCTGCCGAAGACCTCGTCGGTCGAGCACCGGTGGAACCGGAAGCGGCACCGGGAATCTCCCTCGAGCGACTGCCAGTAGGCGCGCGCAACTTCGAGGAGAATGTAGGTGCCGACCAGATTGGTCTGGACGAAGTCGGCCGGGCCGTCGATCGACCGGTCCACATGGCTTTCGGCGGCGAGATGCATGACCGCGTTCGGCCGGTGGTCCGCGAAGATGCGTGCCATGGCCGCGCGGTCGCCCACGTCGGCCCGTTCGAAGACATAGCGCGGGTCGCCGGACACTTCCGACACGGTCGCGAGATCGCCGGAATAGGTCAGCTTGTCGACATTGACGACGGACCAGCCGCGTTCGCGGATGGCGCGGCGGACGACTGCCGACCCGATGAAGCCCGCACCTCCGGTCACCAGGAGTTTCATGCGCTTACTGTCTCATATTCGAAGGGGGAAGCGTAGTCGCCGAGCGACGGCCATGTCGTGTCGCGGTCCGACAGGACGGCCCGCTTCTCGGGAAGGGGCCAGTCGATCCCGATCGCCGGGTCGTTCCAGGCGAGACCCGCTTCGTGGCTGGGCGCATAGGGGGCGCCGATCTTGTAGTGAACGATCGTATCCGGATCCAGGGTCATGAAACCGTGCGCGAACCCGGCGGGAATCCAGATCTGGCGCCCGCGCTCGGCGTCCAGTTCCGCGCCGACATACCGACCGAAAGTCGGGGATCCGCGGCGGATGTCGACGGCGACATCGTAGACGCGGCCCTGAAGGACGCGAAGCAGCTTCGATTGCGCGTGCGGGGGGGTCTGGAAATGCAGGCCGCGGACGGTACCGACCTGCTTCGAGAAGCTCTGGTTGTCCTGGGCGACGTCAAGGGCGATGCCCTGCGCGGCCAACGCCGCCTTGTCGAAGGTCACTGACAGATATCCGCGCGCATCCTCGAAGCGCGGCGGTTCGATCAGCATGACCTCCGGAATGGCAAGAGGTTCGATTTTCATGAAACAGGGATGCGCCTGGCTAAGCGGAACGGGTGCTGAAGGGCGCGTAGCAGATTGAGCGGGAGGCGGCAAGGCCGCCCCCCGTGTTCCCGGTGCTTTTCTTCAGATATTGAAAATGCGCAGTGCGTTCTGTCCGCGAACCTTGACTCTTTGTTCATAAGGAAGGGCGTCGACCCGGGCGAGGCAACCCCGCATGTCGCCGATATTGTGCGGCCAGTCGGACCCGTACATGACCTTGTCGTCGCCACCGACATCGATGCACATCTGAAGCGCGTCGAACCGGTGGGTCACGCTGTCGTAGTAGATTTCGCGCAGGAGTTCGCTCGGCCGCTCCGTGATGTTTTCGCGAACGGCGACCATGTTGTCGTAGCAGATGTCCATGCGCCCGGCGAGGTAGGGCAGGGTGGCCCCGGCGTGAGAGGCGATCAGCTTGATGTTCGGATACTTGTCGAGGAAGCCGTCGTAGATCAGCCGGGCGATGGCAAGCGAGGTGTCGAACATGAAGCCGACCTGGGCGATCAGGTTGAACCGGCGAATGTCGAGCTGGTTGGTACCCGGAGGCGCAGTCGGGTGAACCAGCACCGGCAGGCGCTGGGCGTCGATGGCTTTCCAGATCGGTGCGAAGGCCTCCTCGGTCAGGGACCGTCCGTTGATGTTGGCAAGTTGTATGACCCCGACGGCGCCCGCCTGGGTTGCGCGCTCCAGCTCCTCAAGCGCCAGTTCCTGGTGCTCCCACGGGATCGAGGCGAACCAGCGGAGACGGTCCGGCAAGGTCGTCTGGGCGGCTTTCAGGCTCGTCTCCGCGTCACCAAAGAAGCAGTTCGGCGCGGTCAGGCTCACGATGGCAATGTCGACCTTGTGCTCGTCCATCGTCTTCAACCGCAACTCGTAATCGAAATGGCCCGGCTGTGGCGTCATGAAGGGCGCGCCATCGGAATGGATGCCCAGCGGCGCGGGCCAGTCCTTCGACGGTTTTACCTCGTAGAGCGGTGCACCCTTGTCCTTGATCAGTTCGAACCAGGCCTCGCTCAGCATGTGGGTATGGACGTCGATGACGGTGCTGCGGGTCATGCTTTCTCTCCGGCAGTGGATTTCAGACGATTGTTCATGAGGACGAGGACGCCCAGCCCCAGCGCCGCCGGGACCAGGACGAGAAAGTCTTCCGGGCCGATCCAGATGGTCGAGGCACCGATCACGACGGCGGCGGCGAAGAGCGCGGCGCCGGCGATCTTCGTCAGCGGATCGTTTTGGGCGATGGCGTCGATGCCGTAAGCGAGAATCCAGCCTGAGACGATGACGGTGATCGTCACCAGGACGATGGCGAGGGTCGAGCCCTGCATGATGAGGGCCGGGTTGAAGACCATCAGGAAGGGCAGGAGATAGGCGGCCGCGCCCAGCTTCAGGCCGACCAGCCCGGTGCGCCACATGTTGGCGCCCGCCATCCCGGCGGCGACGAATGAGGCGACCGCGACCGGTGGGGTCAGCATCGACAACATGCCGAAATAGAAGATGAAAAGATGGGCCGCGAGCGGCTGGATGCCGAGCTTGACGATGGCCGGGGCCAGGACGACCGAGAGCAGGATGTAGACGGTCGAGGTCGGCATCCCCATGCCCAGGATGACGGCGACGAGCGCGGCGAGGCAGAGCATCGCCAACATCCCCGCCTGCTCCGCGACCGTCGCGAGGATCTGCGCAAGGGTCACGCCCAGGCCGGTGATGTTCAGGACACCGACGACGATCCCGGCGCCGGCGCAGATCAGCACAAGCTGGACGAGCAGGTTTCCGCTGCCGACGAAGAGGTCGTACCAGAACTTGCCGCCCAGGCGTCCGCGCAGCTTGATCGCCGCAAGGACCAGAAGAACGCCCGCCGTATAGAAGGCCGACTTGCCCGGGTTGTAGCCGAGCCAGAAGAGAAGATAGAGCAGGAGGATGAGCGGCAGGATGAAGATCCAGCCGCGCGCCAGGGTCGGGGTAATCCGGGGCAGGTCGCGCCGCGCCATGCCGACCAGCCCGTTCCGCTGGGCATAGCGGTCGACCATCACGAAGAGCGCGAGGTAGTAGACGACCGCCGGCAGGATCGCGGCGATGGCAACCTCGGCATAATCGATCTGCAGGAAGTCGGCGATCAGGAAGGCCGTCGCGCCCATGATGGGCGGGGCGAGCTGGCCGCCGTTCGACGCCACGGCCTCGATGGCGCCCGCATAATGCGGCGAGAAGCCGGCCCGCTTCATCATCGGGATGGTCACGATCCCGGTCGACGTGATGTTGCCGACGG
The DNA here is from genome assembly GCA_964350225.1 of uncultured Rhodospirillaceae bacterium. GTDB lineage: Bacteria > Pseudomonadota > Alphaproteobacteria > Bin65 > Bin65 > CAYGKX01. The sequence goes on from CAYGKX010000234.1 coordinate 4,537, forward strand.
TCGTGCCATTGATCGTCCCGAACGCGCTGCTCGCGACGATCGCGACCTTGGCGGGTCCGCCGCGCCGGTGGCCCATCGTCGCGAGCGCCGTGTCGGTGAAGAAGGAGGAGGCGCCCGACACCTCCATCAGCCGCCCCATGACGATGAAGGCGAGCACAAGGGTCGCGCCGACGCGAAGGACGATACCGGGGATCGCGTTCTCGTCGGTATAGAGATAGATGATCAGCTTGCGCGGGCGGACGGGGATCGCTTCGAACGCGCCGGGCAGGAGGTCCCCGAAAAAGCCGTAGAGCAGGAAAACGCCGACCAGGATGCCGATCGCCATGCCGCAATTGCGGCGCATGGCCTCGGTCGTGAGGCCGACGGCGATCGCGGCGGGGATCCATTTCTCCGGTCCCCGGTTGGCGAGGTCGAGGAGCCAGTCGTCGAAATTCCAGGCCGCCCAGAGCCAACAGGCAAGAGCCGCAAGGCCGAGAATGGCTTCCAGTGGCCCGGCCTGTTTGCCGTATGGCTTGATCAGGAACCCGCCCGCTGTCGCAAGTCCGGCAATCACGCACAGATAAATCGGCCCCAGCAGGGTAATGCCGAGGTGAAGCGGGACGTCCATCACCCACAACAGCCCGACGACCGGGATCGTGGCGAGATAGACGTCCCGAAGGACGTCGAAGGGTTTCATCGGCGCGGGCGGTCCCGCTTAGGGGTGGGGAGACCTACTTGAAGCTTGCCTCGTGTTTGTCGTTTGCCTCTTTCCACATCCCCTTCGACTTGTAATAGGCGATTGCCCCCTTGTGATAGGGGAGGGTGTTGTTGGTCACGGCGAAGCCCGAAACCTTGCCGCGGCGGAGCGGCGGATAGGCCTTCTGCAGGGCCGCGAACTGCTCGGACACCGCACTCAGGACGGCCTGGACATCCTTGTCGGACGTCTCCGCACCCGTCACCAGATAGATGTCGAAGGCAACGATCGTGAGCTTCGACTTGACCTCGGGCATTCGTTTGGACGGCACGACCGTCGAGGCATAGACGCCGGGAACCTGGCTGCCGAGATAGCTGTCCGACGTGTTGCCGCCCGCGAGATCTACATAGGTGACCCCGCCCGGAATGGCGGAATTCGCCCGTTTCACGAGAGGGATGCCGACGGCGATGAAGGTGGCGTCGACATTACCCTCGATCAGTGCCTTGGTCCCGGCACCGACATTGGCAACCGTGACCCGCTTGACGTCCGAGAGCTTGAGGCCGCCGGCCTTGATCATGAGCTGCATGACAGAGCCCATGGCGCGCTGGCCCTTCATGTCCGTCGTGACCCGCTTGCCCTTCAGATCCTTGATCGTCTTGATGCCGGAATCGGCGCGCACCATGAAGGCCGTCTTGAGGCCCCAGATCCGCGCGACGAGACGGAGATTCTTGAGCGGCGAACGGCCATCGCCGGCGTAGGACGTGCCGGCGTCGAGCGACGACGAAAAGCCGAGGGTCGCCTCGCCGTTGTTGAGGAGCGGGAGGTAGACCGACGAGCCGCTATAGGGCTGCACGGTGACCCGGCGCTTGAGCTGTTCGGTGAGCATCTTGGAGAAGCCGCTCCCGAGCAGGTAGTAGATCGTCCCCGCCTGCTGGGTCGCGAAGATCATGCGTTGCGCGGATGCGCCGTTGCTGATGCCTGCGGCGCCGAGCGCGACAGCCCCGGCGACGAGCAGACTCCGTCCGTAAGTTGTCGTCTTCATCGTGGTTCCCTCCCAAGGGTTTTGTGTCCGGCCGGTTTTCCGATCCGGGTTGAAGACAGGTTACGGGGAGCCGCTTCGCGCGTAAAGCGGAGCGACGAGGGACCGTTCGGCGAATCTCGGGGCGGGGAGCGGGATGACGAAAGCTGTGGAGACGGGAAGGTGTACGTCATCGCATCCTTCGACAGGCTCAGGATGAGGCGGGAAATTCCGTCATGGAAACCCGGGCAAAGCGACGCCGTCCAATTAATTTGCTAGTTTGAGATAATTCATTAAATTTCTGATATTAATCATATAAAAATGAAAATCCTCATCCTGAGCCTGTCGAAGGATGGGATGCCGCGCTCCCCCCGTCACCAGGGAACGAGCGACGAGCGACCTCAAGTCAGCCGCCCAACGCCTCCGCCATTGCGTCAAGGAAAGCTTCGGTATCTGCCGCCGTGCCGGTCGAGACGCGCAGGCAGTCTTCGAAGCCCGGGTCGTGCAGGGCGCCGGCGATGACCCCCTTC
>CAYGKX010000235.1:0-6749 GCA_964350225.1 uncultured Rhodospirillaceae bacterium
GATCTTGACCTTTCCGCCCCAGGGCGCGTCGTAGCGGGTCGGGAACCAGCGGAAAATCCCGCGTTTGATCTGGCGCCCTTCAGCGCGCACCCGGATCGTCTCGGTGATGAGAAGGTCGCCGTTCCGCTCCACCTTGATATGGCTCCTGTAGTCGAGGATTTCCTCGGCCGCCTGGGCGGGCGCAACGGCCGCAAGGGCGGACAGAAGGAAGACGGCAAGGGCAATCGAACGACAAATCATCAAGCATTCACCTTGGGCACGGACCGAACGGCATCCTCGTCGATCTCAAAGAACTCCGCCGCCTGGAAGCCGAAGCCCCGGGCGACGAGGTTCGACGGAAAAATCTGAACCCGATTGTTCAGGTTGCGGACGGTGCCGTTGTAGTAACGGCGGGCATATTGAAGCTGGTCCTCGACCTCAACGAGGTCGGCTTGCAGTCGCAGATAGACGTCGTCGGACTTGAGGTCGGGATAATTCTCGGCGACGGCGAAGAGTTCGATGAGTGCCCGGCCCAGTCGGGTTTCCGCCGCACCTGCGGCCCTCGCGCCCGTCGCCTTCTCGCCGTCGGCGCGTGCTTCGGTGACCCGCTCCAGCAACGACCGTTCGTGCACCCGGAAGGCCTCCGCGACCTCGATCAGGTTCGGCACCAGGTCGTGGCGGCGGCGCAGCTGTACGTCGATACCGCTCCAGGCCTCGGCCACCCAGTTCCGGTGCCGGACAAGGCTGTTGTAGGTGAGGATCGCCCACAACAGCAGGAGGGCAAGGACCCCCAAAACGATCCATATCCACATCGTTTCATCCCCCCGTCCGCGGCGCTCCCCCGAACCGGGCCCCGAAGGAGGGGCCCCGGCCGCGCGACGGGCGGCATCATAGGGCCGTCACGGGGTGCCGCCAACGGGTCTCGCGGACGCGCGGGAAGTAGGGGCTTGACACCGAGGGGCACTTCTCCCATTTTCCCAAACGAACGTTTGGTTGCATGCATGCGAGAAGATCGGCACCCGACGAGGCGCCGGCACCCGATGGAGCCCTATTCGCGATGGCGGTGAAGAAGACCGACAAGGATGCCGTGATCGACGCGGCGCTGCTGCTCATCCGCACACGGGGCTATCATCACACTTCGATCGCCCATATCGCGGAAATGTGCGGCCTCCTGAAGGGCTCGATCTACCACTATTTCCCGGGCAAGCAGGAGTTGGCCATCGCTGCCCTGGACAGGGTGATCGCCGACACACGGGAGAAGCTTTTCGCGCCAGCCGCGGACGAAAGCGTGCCGGCCGCCGAACGGCTGGCCATGCTCGGCGCTGCCATCGAACGCTATTTCATCGGCCGCGAGGGCGGCTGCCTCATGGGCAACCTGGCCCTGGAAGTCGGCTGGTCCATCCCGGAGTTCATGGAACGCATCCGTACCTATTTCGCCGACTGGCGGGAGGCGCTGGGCAAGCTCTTGGCGTCCACGTATGGCGAGACCCGGGCGGCGGAAATCGCGGAGGATGCGGCGGCGCGGATGCAGGGCGCGATCATGATGATGGGCATCACCCGGGACGAGACCGTGTTCCGCCGGGCCGTCTCCGAGACGGTCGCACTCCTGCCGGCCGACGCCGCGACATCTTCTTCTGAACTTTCCCCCGAGGCGGCATAGCAACCGACCCGCATCGGGGCCATATCCGCAAGACGGATAGGGACCGCAAGACGAACCGAGACTGACAAGCTCAACCCAAACCGAAAGAGTCTAGGGATGAACGACGTTGTAATCGCAGGCTACAAACGCTCCCCGATGCAGTTCGCGCACAAGGGTGCCCTGACACGGGTCCGTCCGGACGACCTGGTCGCGACCGTCATCAAGGCGCTGGTCGCGGAAACCGGGGTCAACAAGGACGACATCGAGGACCTGTTCCTCGGTTGTGCGGTGCCCGAAGGCGAGCAGGGCATGAATCTGGCCCGCTATGTCGTTTTCCTGTCCGACCTGCCGATCAAGACCGGCGGCACGACGATCAACCGCTGGTGCGGCTCCTCGATGCAGGCGATCCACATGGCGGCGGGCGCCGCCCGCTGGGGCGCGGGCGAGGCATTCATCTGCGCCGGTGTCGAAAGCATGACCCGGGTGCCGATGACCGGCTTCAATCCGTCGCCCAACCCGGCGCTCGCGAAGAACTGGCCGGAGACCTACTACTCGATGGGCCAGACCGCGGAAGAGGTCGCCCGGAAGTATCAGGTGACGCGGGAGCGTCAGCAGGAATTCGCGGTCGAGAGCCAGAAGAAGGCGGCTGCCGCCGCCGCCGAAGGCCGCTTCGATGCGGAGATCGTGCCCATCGAGACCAAGGGCGGCACGGTCGACAAGGACGGCACCATCCGTCCGGACACGACGGTCGAGGGTCTCTCCGGCCTCAAGCCCGCCTTCATGGCCGACGGCACGGTCACGGCCGGCACGTCCTCGCCGCTCACCGACGGTGCCGTCGCGACCCTGGTCTGCACCGAGGAATATGCAACGAAGCACGGCCTGCCCATCCTCGCCCGCATCAAGGCGATCGCGGGTACGGGGCTGGAGCCGGAGATCATGGGCATGGGCCCGGTCGAGGCGACCAACAAGGCGCTCGCCCGCGCCGGCATCTCGATCGGCGATGTCGACCTCATGGAGATCAACGAGGCCTTCGCCTCCCAGTCCGTCGCGAGCGTGCAGGAGCTGGGCATCGACCCGGCGAAGGTGAACCTCGACGGCGGCGCCATCGCCCTCGGCCACCCGCTGGGCGCCTCTGGCGCCCGGATCACCGGCAAGGCCGCGTCGAACCTGAAGCGCGAGGGCGGCAAGTATGCCGTCGCCACGATGTGCATCGGCGGCGGCCAGGGCATCGCCACGGTCCTCGAGGCGGCCTGAGGCACACTTGCGCCCGGCGCCGGTCACCCTTCGACAGGCTCAGGGTGAGGAGTTGGTTTCTTGGGAGGTGAGTATCTCCCTTCCTCCAACTCTCCCCTCACCCTGAGCTTGTCGAAGGGTCGGAGGACGGGCGCAGGCAAAGGCAATTAGGCGGGCTTCGAGCCCCCAGACGAACCCCGACACAGGGAAACGAAACGTCATGGACATCAAGAAAGCAGCGGTCATCGGCTCCGGCGTGATGGGCAGCGGGATTGCCGCCCATATCGCCAACGCGGGCGTGCCGGTGGTCCTTCTCGACATCGTGCCGGAAGGTGCCAACGACCGGAACAAGCTCGCCGCCGGCGCGATCCAGAAGATGCTGAAGCAGGATCCCGCGCCCTTCATGCACAAGCGGAACGCCCGGCTGGTCACACCCGGCAACCTGGAGGACGACCTGGGCGTCCTCGCCGAGTGCGACTGGATCGTCGAGGCCGTGATCGAGCGGCTGGACATCAAGCACGACGTGTTCGCCAAGATCGAAGCGAACCGGAAGCCCGGGTCGGTCGTATCGTCCAACACCTCGACCATCCCGCTCGCGCAGCTTGTCGAGGGCCTGCCGGAGAGTTTCCAGCAGGATTTCATGATCACCCACTTCTTCAACCCGCCGCGCTACATGCGCCTCCTGGAAATCGTCGCGGGCGAGAAGACGCGCCCGGCGGCGGTCGAGGCGATGATCCAATTCGCCGACGTCATGCTCGGCAAGGGCGTCATCCATTGCAACGACACGCCGGGCTTCATCGCCAACCGCATCGGCTCCTACTGGATCCAGGCGGCGGTCAACGCGGCGATGGACCACGGCCTTACGGTGGAAGAGGCGGACGCGGTCGGCGGGCGCCCGATGGGCATCCCCAAGACCGGTATCTTCGGCCTGCTCGATCTCGTCGGGCTCGACCTCATGCCCCATGTCGGCAGGTCGCTGAAAGGCAACCTGGCGGAGGACGACCCCTATGTCCTCGACTACCGGGAGCCGGAGCTGGTCGAGAAGATGGTCGCCGACGGCTATACCGGCCGGAAGGGCAAGGGCGGCTTCTACCGGCTGAACCGCGAGGGCGGGAAACGGGTCAAGGAATCGATCGACCTCGATACCGGCGAATATGCCCCGTCGACGAAGGCGCAGCTCGCGAGCCTCGATGCCGGCAGCCGCGACCTGAATGCGCTCGTCAGCCATGAGGATCGGGGCGGCACCTTTGCCTGGACGGTCCTCTCCAAGGTCCTGAGCTATGCCGCATCCCTGGTGCCGGAGATCGCCGACACGATCTACGACGTCGACCAGGGCATGAAGCTCGGCTACGCCTGGAAATACGGGCCGTTCGAACTGATTGACCGGATGGGCGCGAAGTGGTTCGCCGACAAGCTGGCGGCCGAGGGCCTGGCGGTGCCGGACCTGCTCGCCAAGGTGGGCGACGGCAGCTTCTACCGGGTCGAGGACGGGCAGCTTCAGTATTTCGGCACCGACGGCGCGTATCACGACGTCGAGCGGGCCGAGGGCGTTCTCCTGCTGGAGGACGTCAAGCGGCGCTCCAAGCCGGTCGAGAAGAACGGCTCGGCGAGCCTCTGGGACATCGGCGACGGCGTCTTGTGCTTCGAGGTTCACACCAAGATGAACAGCCTGGACCTCGACGTCGTGACCCTGCTGGACAAGGCCCTGGGTCTCGTCGAGAAGGAGTACAAGGCGCTCGTCCTCTATAACGAGGCCGCCAACTTCTCGGTCGGGGCCAATATCGGCCTCGCCCTCTTCGCCGCCAACGTCGGCGTCTGGCCGATGATCGAAAGCCTGATCGAGAACGGCCAGAAGACCTACAAGAAGATGAAATATGCGTCCTTCCCGGTCGTCGCCGCGCCCTCGGGCATGGCGCTGGGCGGCGGGTGCGAAATGATCATGCATGCTTCCGCCGTTCAGGCCCATGCCGAGACTTATACCGGCCTCGTCGAGGTCGGCGTCGGCGTCGTGCCGGGCTGGGGCGGTTGCAAGGAGTTGCTCGTCCGCTGGGGCGCCGCGCAGAAGAACGGCGCGCCGAAGGGCCCGATGCCGCCGGTCGCCAAGGCCTTCGAGTTCGTTTCGACCGCGAAGGTCGCGAAGTCGGCGGCCGAGGCGCAGGAGATGCTGATCCTGAAGCCGACGGACGGCGTCACCATGAACCGCGACCGGCTGCTTGCCGACGCCAAGGCCCGCGCGCTCTCGATGGTCGAGGGCTACGAGGCGCCGGAGGCGCCGGAGTTGCGCCTGCCCGGGCCGACCGGGCACGCGGCGCTCGACCTCGCGGTCGAGGGCTTTCGCCTCCAGGGCATGGTCACGCCCCACGACCTGACGGTCGCGGACGCGGCGGCCGACGTGCTGACCGGCGGCGACACGGACATGACCGAAACCCTGACCGAGGACGATATCCTCAAGCTGGAGCGGAAGGCCTTCATCCGCCTCCTGAAGACGCCCCAGACCCTGGCCCGGATCGAGCACATGATCTCGACCGGCAAGCCGCTTCGCAACTGACGAGGACCCGGGAGGAACCGACCCATGCCGACCTATAAAGCACCCTTGGACGACATCCGCTTCGTCCTCAACGAGGTCTTCGACTACAGCGGCACCATCGCGAGCCTGCCGGGCTACGAAGAGGCGACGACGGATCTCGTGGACGCCGTCCTCGAAGAGGCGGCGAAGCTCTGCGAGAACGAACTCCAGCCGTTGAACCTCTCCGGCGACGAGGAGGGCTGCACCTACGAGAATGGCGTCGTCCGCACGCCCAAGGGTTTCAAGGAAGCCTATGACACCTTCATCCAGAATGGATGGACCGGTCTGTCCTGCGACCCGGAATTCGGCGGTCAGGGCCTGCCCAAGGTCGTCGACTTTGTCGTCCAGGAGATGATCTGCTCCGCGAACATGGCCTTCGGCATGTATCCGGGCCTGTCGCACGGCGCCTATAACGCGCTGGAGCTCTGGGCCGACGACGAGATGAAGGCGACATACCTGCCGAAGCTGGTCGACGGCACCTGGTCCGGCACCATGTGCCTGACGGAGCCCCACTGCGGTACCGACCTGGGCCTGATCCGGTCCAAGGCCGTGCCGAACGGCGACGGCAGCTTCGCCATTACCGGCACGAAGATCTTCATCTCGGCGGGCGAGCACGATCTGACGGAGAACATCCTCCATCTCGTTCTCGCCAAGCTGCCCGACGCGCCTCCGGGCACCAAGGGCATCAGCCTCTTCCTCGTACCCAAGTTCCTGCCGAAGGATGGCCCGAACGGGCTCGAGGCCGGGGCGCGGAACGGCATCCGCTGCGGCTCGATCGAGCACAAGATGGGCATCAAGGCGTCGTCGACCTGCGTCATGAACCTGGAGGACGCGACGGGCTGGCTCGTCGGGCAGGAGCATGGCGGCATGAAGGCCATGTTCTCGATGATGAACGCCGCGCGCCTCGGCGTCGGGATGCAGGGCCTGGGCCTCGCGGAGGTCGCCTACCAGAATGCGGCCGACTACGCGAAGGAGCGCCTGCAGGGGCGGTCGCTCAAGGGCGCCAAGTATCCCGACCAGGCGGCCGACCCGATCATCGTCCACCCGGACGTGCGCCGCATGCTCCTCAAGATGCGCTCGATCACGGAGGGCGCCCGGGCGCTCGCCTACTGGACCGGGATGCAGATCGACCACTACACGAAGAGCGAGGACGAGGCGGTAAGGGCGGAGGCCGACGACTTCGTCGCGCTGATGACGCCGATCGTCAAGTCACTCTTCACCGACCATGGCTTCGACGCGGCGAACCTTGCCGTCCAGGTCCATGGCGGCCACGGCTACATCCACGAATATGGCGTGGAGCAGTTCGTGCGGGACGCGCGCATCACCCAGATC
>CAYGKX010000236.1:0-1320 GCA_964350225.1 uncultured Rhodospirillaceae bacterium
CCCTTCCACCCGTACTACACGGTGAAGGACCTGTGGCTCCTGGGCGCGTTCCTGATCGTCTATGCGGCCGTGATCTTCTGGGCGCCCAACTACATGGGGCACCCGGACAACTATATCCCGGCCGATCCCCTGAAGACGCCGGCGCATATCGTGCCCGAATGGTACTTCCTGCCCTTCTACGCGATCCTGCGTTCGATCGACTTCAACATCTGGTTCATCGACGCGAAGCTTCTGGGCGTCATCGCGATGTTCGCCTCGATCGTGATCCTGGCCTTTTTGCCCTGGCTGGACACGTCGCCGGTGCGCAGCGCGCGCTTCCGTCCGATCTACAAGTGGGTCTTCTGGCTCCTGGCGCTGGACACGGTCGTCCTGGGCTTTGTGGGAGCCAACCCGCCGGACGATCCGTCCTGGGTCGGCTTCCTCGCCTGGAAGGATCTCGGCCTGCTGGCGACCCTCTACTATTTCTTCCACTTCCTGATCCTGATGCCCGTCCTGGGCCGGATCGAGCGACCCAAGCCCCTGCCCTACAGCATCGCCGAACCGGTTCTGGGCGGCGGTGGGACACCCGCGGGCGCCGCGGCCAAGCCGATGGAGAAGGCCTAATGCGTAAGCTTCTGATCGCGACGATCGCCGCGGTCTCCCTCGGCACCCTCGCGAGCCAGCCGGCCCGCGCGGCGGGCGACATCCCGACCCTGCCGTCGGTGTCCTGGAGCTTCGAGGGGCTGTTCGGCCGCTATGACCGGGCGCAGCTGCGTCGGGGGCTGCAGGTCTATATCGGGGTGTGCGCGAGCTGCCATGGCCTGCGCCACGTCTATTACCGCAATCTGCTGGAGATCGGCCTGACCCGGGCGCAGATTCTGGAGATCGCCAAACAGAAAAAGGTGCCGGGCGAACCCGACGAGTCGGGCGATCCGACCGAGCGAGACGCGGGCATGAACGATCGCTTCGTCGGCCCTTACAAGAACGACAATGCGGCCAAGGCGGCGAATAACGGTGCCGTTCCGCCGGACCTGTCGCTGATGGCCAAGGCGCGCGAGGGGGGGGCGCAATATATCTACGCCCTTCTGACCGGTTATATGAAGCCGCCGGCGGACTGGAAGGACGAGGACGGCAAGCCCAAGACCGTTCCCACGGGCGGGAACTACAACAAGTATTTCCCGGGCCACGTTATCGCCATGGCCCCGCCGCTGACCAGCGACGGCCAGGTCGATTACCCGGAGGGCTCGCCCGCCGCCACGGTCGATCAGATGTCCAAGGACGTGTCCGCCTTTCTGATGTGGGCGGCGGAGCCGAAGCTCGAGAACCGGAAGCGGATGGGCA
>CAYGKX010000236.1:1330-3322 GCA_964350225.1 uncultured Rhodospirillaceae bacterium
TCCTATTCCTCCTCGTTCTGACGGGGCTGCTGTACGCTATCTACCGCAAGGTCTGGGCGGACGTTAAGAAGAAGAAGAAAACCGCGTAGCGGACCTCACGGCTCGAATATGTGACGGGGCCGCGCCGGTTCGACCGGGGCGGCCCCGTTCGTTTCTGCAGGGGCTGTTAGCGGCGAAGGCGGCGAAGGCATCGAAGCGCGCCGGCGAGGAGGGGAGAGAGGTATTCCATGAGCGAGATGCACGCGCCGCCCGTCGTCGGTGTGATCGGCGGCAGCGGCCTTTACGAGATCGACGGCCTGGAAGACGTCGAGTGGCGCGAGGTGACGTCGCCCTTCGGCACGCCGTCCGACCAGCTCTGTTTCGGGCGGCTCGGCGACCTGCAGATGGTCTTCCTGCCCCGCCACGGGCGCGGACACCCCTTCTCCCCGACGACGATCAACTACCGAGCCAACATCGACGCGCTCAAGCGCGCCGGCGTGACGGAAATCCTGTCATTGAGTGCGGTCGGCTCGCTCAAGGAAGAACACCCGCCGGGCAGCTTCGTCATCGTCGACCAGTTCATCGACCGCACCTTCGCGCGGGAGAAGAGCTTCTTCGGCACAGGCTGCGTCGCCCATGTGTCCATGGCGCATCCTGTCTGCAGCCGCCTCGGCGACGCGCTGGAGGCAGCGGCGCGCTCTCTCGATATCGAAGTCTATCGCGGCGGCACCTATCTCGCGATGGAAGGCCCGCAATTCTCGTCGATGGCGGAATCGGAGCTGTATCGCTCCTGGGGCTGCGCCGTCATCGGCATGACCAACATGCCGGAGGCCAAGCTCGCCCGGGAAGCGGAGATCTGCTACGCGACGGTTGCGATGGTCACCGACTACGACTGCTGGCACCCGGACCACGACCATGTGACGGTCGAGACGGTGATCCAGATCCTCCTCGGGAACGCGGATCACGCGAAGGGCCTTATCAGGTCGGTCGCGCCGGAGCTGGGCCAACGTGTCGGGCCGTGCCCGGCGGGCTGCCATCACGCCCTCGACCATGCGCTCATCACCGCGCCCCAGGCGCGGGACCCGGAGGTCGTCGCGCGGCTCGACGCGGTGGCCGGCCGGGTTCTGACGTCCTGAGATCATGCCCACCGCGGCGGAAACCGACCTGCGCCGGGCGGTGATCGACACCGCCCTCCGGATGAACGCCCTGGGCGTCAATCAGGGGACGTCCGGGAATGTCAGCGCGCGATGGGGAGAAGGTCTCCTCATCACCCCGTCCGGCGTACCCTACGAGCGGCTCGAACCCGACAGCATCGTCTTTATGGACATGGAGGGCACGCCCCGGGGGGGTCTGCTGCCGTCCAGCGAGTGGCGCTTTCACCGGGACATCCTGGCGGCCCGGCCCGATGTCGGGGCCGTGGTGCATACCCACAGCGCCTTCGCGACGACCCTCGCCTGCCTCGGCCGCGGCATCCCGGCCTTTCATTACATGGTCGCGGCAGCGGGGGGCCTGGATATCCGCTGCGCCCCCTACGCGACCTTCGGAACCCAGGCATTGTCCGACCACGCCCTGGCGGCGCTGGACGGACGCGCGGCCTGCCTTCTCGCCAACCATGGGCAGATCGCGACCGGGCCGAACCTGGAGAAGGCACTCGCCCTCGCCGTCGAGGTCGAGTCGCTGGCCGGCATGTATTGGCGCGCCCTGCAGATCGGCGAACCTGTCCTTCTCGATGCCGAGGAGATGGCAGTCGTTCTGGAGAAATTCAAAAGCTACGGCAAACAGCCGGGCGACGAGGAGAAGGGCAAGGCGGAATGAGGCCGGAGGAGAGCCGTCTGGCCGGCCCGCTCTACGGCATCTCCGCCTTCGTCATGTGGGGCGCCTTTCCGATCTATTTCACGGCATTGCTCGTCATTCCGCCCATCGAGCTCACGGCAATCCGGATCATCGCAACGGGCCTGTCCGGCTTCGTGCTTCTCTTCCTGCTCGGCCGAATGGACCGGGCACGTCCCATCC
>CAYGKX010000236.1:3431-6717 GCA_964350225.1 uncultured Rhodospirillaceae bacterium
TTTCCTGGTGCCGCTCGTCAATGTCACGCTGGGTCTCCTGGTTCTGCGCGAACGTTTGAGGCCCTTCCAGATCGCCGCCGTGGTGCTGGCGGCGATCGGGGTGATCCACCAGGTCGGGCTGGTCGGCACCGTGCCGTGGATCTCCATCGTGCTCGGCCTGTCCTTCGGGTTTTACGGCCTCACCCGCAAGATGCTCGGCGTCGACCCTCTGGCCGGGCTCGCGATCGAGCACACCCTGCTGCTGCCATTCATGATCGGGAGCCTCGTCTGGATCTCCGCCGCTGGCGGGCTCGCCTCGTCGGGCGCCGACTGGGGCATCCTCCTCCTGCTCGCGGGCTCGGGTTTCGTCGGGGCCGCCCCGCTCATCTGCTACAACGAGGCGGCGCGCCGGATGCCGATCTCGGCACTGGGCCTCATGAACTACCTGGCGCCCTGCCTCCAGTTCCTCGTCGCCATCCTGCTCTATGACGAGCGCTTCGGCGTCTCCTATCTGATAACATTCGGCTTCATCTGGGCGGCACTGGTCTTCTATTCGATCGACCTCGTGCGCGGCTACGGACGAAGTCCCCAACAGGCTGCCAAGAAGGCGGCCCGAGAGACAGCGCAGTAGCAGCCCGATTGGCAGTCAAGACGGAGGCAGTAGCATGGGCCATCCGGTCACCGGGATCGATCACACGCTCGTCGGCGTTGCCGATCTGGAGGCGGCGCGGGCGGGCTGGCGGAGGCTGGGCTTCACCCTCACCCCCAGGGGGCGCCATATCGGCTGGGGCACCGCCAATTACTGCATCATGTTCCCCGACGACTATGTCGAGCTGCTCGGCATCGTCGACCCGGACCAGTTCGTGAACGATCTCGACCGGTTCCTGGAAAGCGGGGAGGGGCTGATGGGCCTCGCCTTCCGGACCGAGGACGCGGAGGCGGCCCGGGACGAGCTGGAGCGGCGCGGCTTGTTGGCCGGCAGCCCCCGGGATCTCTCCCGCTATCTCGAATTGCCGGGCGGCGACGTGGAACCCGCCTTCAAGCTCGTCTTTCCGGGCGAAGGGGTCATGCCAGATCTTTCGGCCTTCATCTGCCAGCATCTGACGCCAGATATGATCCGCCAGCCCGAATGGCTGGATCATCCGAACGGTGCGCAGGGTCTCTATTCGGTGACCGTCGTCGCGGCGGACCCGCCTGCGCATCGGGACGCCTATGACCGGCTATTCGGCCCGGGCGCGGTCATCGTCACGGATGCGACGCTCGTGGTGCGTGTCGGGCGGCACAGGATCGGCTTCGTGGCGCCCGACGACGTCGAACTCATGCATCCCGAAGGCGCCCTGCCGGCGGGTGCGGATCTGCCCCATGCCCTCGCCATGACCTTCACGACGGCCGATACGGACCGGACGGAAGCTTTTTTCGAAAAGAACGATGTGCCGCACCGCCGCCTGGCCGACGGCACCGTAGCCGTGCCGGCGGCCGAGGCGAACGGGGTGTTGCTGGAGTTCCGGCGCGCCTGACGCCCGCTCGGGTTCAGGCGAACCGAAAGCCAGCCAGGATCAGCCGATCTCGGCCTTGAAGAGCTCCAGGGTCCGGTCGAGGGCCAGCTTGGCGGCGGCCTCGTCGTAATCCGCGCGGTCGTCGCAGTTGAAGCCGTGACCGGCCGGATAGACATAGACCGGCACGCCGGGATGGGCGGCCTTGATCTTTTCCACGTCCGACATCGGAATGTGGCTGTCCTTCTCGCCGAAATGCAGCTGGACGGCGGCCTTGGGCTGCTCGTCGACCAGGCTCGCGGTGCGGCCGCCGTAATAGCCGGAGGAGGGGATGCCGAGGCGCGTTGCCGCAAGCCAGGCGAGCGAGCCGCCCCAGCAATAGCCGACGCCGCCGACCTTGCCATATTGCGACAGGTGATCCGCCGCCGCCTTCACGTCCTTGATGGGGCCGTCCCAGCCCAGCTCCATGACGATCGAGCGGCCCTTGGCGAAGCCGGCCTCGTCGTAACCGAGTTCGACCCCACGCTCGATCCGGTCGAAGACAGCGGGGGCGATGGCGGCATAGCCCAGCGCGGCGAACTTGTCGGTATCGCTGCGGATATGCTCGTTGACGCCGAAAATTTCCTGCATGACGACGACGCCGCCCTTCGGCGTGCCCTCCGGCAGCGCGACATAGGCGTCGAACTCGTGCCCGTCTTCCGCAGTAAGCTTGATCGTCTCGCCCATGACCCGGGTCCTCCCTCAGACGTTGAAACGGAACAACAGAATGTCGCCGTCCTGGACGACATATTCCTTGCCTTCCTGGCGCATCTTCCCGGCCTCCTTCGCCGCCGTCTCGCCGCCCAGGGCGACAAAATCGTCATAGGCGATGGTCTCGGCCCGGATGAAGCCGCGCTCGAAATCCGTATGGATCACCCCGGCCGCCTGCGGGGCCTTGGTGCCGCGCTTGATCGTCCAGGCACGGGTCTCCTTGGGGCCGGCGGTGAAATAGGTAATCAGGTCCAGCAAGTCGTACCCGGCGCGGATGACCTTGTGCAACCCCGGCTCGTCGAGATCCAGGCTTGCAAGAAATTCGGCCTTTTCCTCTGGGTCCGTCAGCTGGGCGATCTCGGCCTCGATGGCGGCGGAAATGACGACCGTGGGCGCGCCCTCGGTGGCGGCGTGGGCCTCGACCGCCTGGCTCAGGGCATTCCCCGCCCCGGCGTCACCCTCGCCGACGTTGGCGATATAGAGGACGGGCTTGCCGGTCAGGAGCTGCAGGCCACGGAAGGCGCGTCTGCGATCGTCGGGGATCTCCGCCGCGCGCGCGGGCTTGCCGTCGCGCAGAACGGCGAGCGCTGGCTCCATGACGGCAAGGGCTTCCTTGGCTTCCTTGTCGCCGGTACGTGCGCGTTTCTGCGCCTGGTCGACCCGCTTCTCCAGGCTCTCCAGGTCGGCAAGCATCAGCTCGGTGTCGATCGTCTCGATATCCCGCACCGGGTCGACCGATCCCTCGACATGGGTGATGCCGCCCTCCTCGAAACAGCGGACGACATGAGCGATCGCCTCCACCTCCCGGATGTTGGCGAGGAACTTGTTGCCCAGACCCTCGCCCTGGGCGGCGCCCCGAACGAGGCCCGCGATGTCGACGAACTCCAGTTGCGTGGGCAGGATCTGTGCCGACTTGGCGAGCGCGGCGATCTGGCTCAGGCGCGGGTCGGGCACGGACACGCGGCCGACGTTCGGCTCGATCGTGCAGAAGGGATAGTTAGACGCCTCGGCGGCGGCCGTCGCCGTCAGCGCGTTGAAAAGGGTCGACTTGCCGACATTGGGCA
>CAYGKX010000237.1:0-6697 GCA_964350225.1 uncultured Rhodospirillaceae bacterium
GCTTCATTTTCCGTATCCAAGCCCCTGTCAAGGACCCGCAGCCGGCTTCGCCGGTGGCCCGAAGGGCCATCCTTGACAGGGGCTTGGAAACGGAACCCCGGCAACCATCGGATCGACGGTGCGATGTGACGGGCGTGATGGTGGCGAGCTCTGCATCCCATCCTTCGAGACGGCGGCTTTGCCGCCTCCTCAGGATGAAGGTGGTTGGCTTGAGCAGGACAATACCTTCATCCTGAGGAGCGCGGAGCGCGTCTCGAAGGATGGGACGGCGGGCACCGCTTCGCATCGCCATGCTCATCCCAGATACGCCTCGATCACCCGCTCGCTGGCCTGAACGGCCTCGGGCACGCCTTCCTCGAGGACAGCGCCCTGGTGCATGACGACGATATGATCGGAAACGTCCATGATGAATTCCATGTTGTGCTCGACGAGAAGGAGAAGCGCGTCCTGCTCCTTCCGCATATGGACGATGAATTCGCGCAGGGTCTCGAGGAGCGCCGGGTTCACGCCGGAGGCCGGCTCGTCGAACAGGAGAAGGCGCGGGCGGCGCATGTAGATCGCCGCCAATTCCAGAAGCCGCTTCTGCCCGAAGGACAGCGCGCCCGCCGGGTGATCCTCATACTGGGTCAGCCGGACCAGTTCGAGGAGCCGGCGCGCCTCCTCGATCCCGGCGCGCAGGTGCCCGGTCGACCGGCTGAAAGCCTGGCCGATGGCGGAGACGAGGGGCTTTTTCTGGATGCCGAAGAGCATGTTTTCCAGGCACGTCTTCTCGGGATAGATCCGGCACTCCTGGAAGGTGCGGGCGACGCCCAGCGCATAGAGCCGGTAGGCCGGCCGGCCGGTGATGACGTCGAAACGCGTCGCCTTGCCCGCGCCGTTGGGCCCGATCAGGCCGTAGATGCCGGTCTTGTCGATCGAGAAGCTGGCGCCCTGAAGCGCCTTGATCCCGCCAAAGGACTTCCGAACGTCGCTTGCCTCAAACAGCGGCATCGCGGCGCCTCTTCAGGAAGTCGCGCAGCATGCCGGGCATCCCGGCCAGGCCCTTGGGCGCGAAGAGTGTGATGATCAGGAGGATCGCGCCGAAAATGACGAGGCGCAGCTCCTTCGCGATGCGGAGATATTCCGGCAGCCCGACGAAGAGAATCGAACCCAGAAGCGGGCCGGCGAGGAAGCCCGCCCCGCCGACGACCACGATCAGGACGATGTTGATGCTCTCCAGAAGTTCGAAGGACAGGGGCGCGGCGACGCGCAGGAAGCTCACCTTCAGAACACCGCCCAGCCCGGCGATCGCCGAGCCGATGGCGAAGATCGCCACCTTGTAGGCCATCGTATTGACGCCCTTGAAGGCGGTCAGGGTCTCGTCCTGCTTGATGGCCTCCAGCGTCCGGCCGAAATCGGAGCGGACGAGCGCCCACTGAACGACGAAGATCACGATCGTGAAGGCGAGGGTCAGGTAGAAGAAATGATCGAGCCCGAAGAAGGTGAAGCCGTCGGGCCCGCCGAAGGGCAGCGGGTCGGGGCGCGGAATGCCGGGGAAGCCCTCGGCCCCGCGCGTCACATCTTCCCAGTTGTTCATGACCAGGAAGAGGATCATGCCGAAGGCGAGCGTCACGATGATGAAATAGTGGCTTCTGAGACGCAGCGCCGGGATGCCGATCAGCGCCCCCATGACCCCGGAGGCGACGACCGCGACGGGGGTTGCGATCCAGAAGGACCACCCGGCGTCGACCATCAGGACCGCGGCGACATACCCCCCGATCCCGGCGAAGGCCATGTGGCCGAGTGAGACCAGGCCGGTATAGCCGAGCATGAGGTTCAGACCGACCGCCGGGATCGCATAGACGCAGATCAGGATCGAAATGTGCAGAAGATAGGGTTCGTCGGCGAACACGGTCGGGATGAGGAACAGCAGCCCGCCGATAAGGAGGGTCGCCCAGAGGCCCCAGCGGTCGCCCAATACGGTGCGCATCTCAGGCTTCTCCTCTGACCCTGACGCCGAACAGGCCCTGGGGCCGGAACAGCAGGATCAGGATGATGACGACAAAGGTCACCGCGTCGCGATAGTCGGTGCCGATCAGGTTGAAACCGATGAGCGGCGTCGTGTCGATGGTCGCGATCGCCTCGACCACGCCGATCAAAAGGCCGCCGACGACGGCGCCCACGATGCTGCCCATCCCGCCGAGCAGGATCGCGGCGAGCGCCTTCAGGAGCGGCAGGTCGCCCATCTGCGGAAAGACAAGGAAGAGCGGCCCGATCAACGCGCCGCCCAGTGCGGCGAGCGCCGATCCGATGGCGAAGCTGACCCAGTACATGCGCTGGGTGTTGATCCCGACGACCATCGCCGCGTCGTTGTCCTGGCTGGTCGCGCGCAGGGCCGTGCCGAATTTCGTGTATTTCAGGAAGACGAACAGAACGCCCATACAGGCGAACGTGACGAGGATAATGAGGATGTGCTGCAGGCTGAAGCGGAGGGCGCCGATCGGCACGAAGACGTCGGCCGTCGACAGCTTGAACTGGAGCGCCGTCGGCCCCCAGATCGCGATCACGGAATTCTGGATCAGCAGCACCAGCGCCAGCGAGGCGATCACCTGGTTTCGCAGGTTCCCGCGCAAGGGCTTGAAGACGCCCTGCTCCAGAATGTAGCCGAAAGCCATCAGCGAGAGCATCGCCAGGACGACGGCCAGGACGTAGCTGTCCGTCACATAGGCGAAGAAGGTGTAGGTCATGTACCCGCCCAGCATGAAGAGCATGCCGTGGGCGAAATTGAGGACGTGCATGACCCCGTAGATCAGGACGAGACCGAGACCGACGAGCACGTAGATGCTCCCCATCATCAGCCCGTTGATCAGCTGTTCGAGTAACGCGCTACCCATGGGCGGTTAAGCGGCGATCCTTCGGTCGTCTTGGCGGCAGGTGGACAGGAAAGCGGGCCCGCCCTCGCGAACGGGCCCGCTCCAGATGAAAGGTCGGCTCAGCCCTTGCCGCAACCGGCCTTGGCGGCTTCCGGCGCGAGGATCCGGCGCTTGCCGTCGGCACACCACTGGGTGATGTAGACCGGCGGCGAGGCCTGCCCCATGTCGTTGAACTTGATCATGCCGATCACGCCCTCGTACTCGACCTTGGCGAGCGCATCGCGGATCTTGGCCCCGTCGGTCACGGTGCCGGCCAGTTTCATGGCCTCGATGGCCACGAACAGGCCGTCGTAGGACTGCGCGGCGAAGCCGTGGGCCTCCTCGTTATAAGCCTTGCGATAGGCCTCCGAGAAATTCTTGATCCGCGGAACGTCGGCGTTCGGCGGGAAGGCGGTGTACTGGACCATGCCGTCGAGCTGCTTCGCGTCGAGCCGCTTGAGGAAGCGGTTGGAGCCCATGGCGAGGGTGCCGATCAGCTGCACCTTCAGACCCGCCGCACGGATCTGCTTGATGGCGAGCGCGCCCGGCTCCTCGTCCATGAACAGCATGACCGACTTGGCCTGGCCGCTGCGAATGTTCGAGATGTGGCTGGAAAAGTCGACCTCGCCGACATTGAAGAAGCCGGTGTAGCCCTTCTTGTAGTCGGCGCCGAGCTTCTTGTTCATTTCCTTCACGCCGCTGCGCCCGGTGTCGTTGTTCCAGGCGATGTAGGCGATCGGCTGCCAGGCCTTCTGGGAGGCGACATATTTCGCGAGCGCGTCGTTCAGAAGCTCGCTCTCGGCATTGACGCGGAAGAGATACGGGTTGACCCGCTTGGTCAGGCTGGCCGCGGTCGGAACGGTCAGGATGAGCGGGATCTTGTAGTCGCGCGCGATCGGGCCTTCGGCCGCCGCGACAGGGCTGCAAAGCTCGCCCAGCACCACCGGCACCTTGTCGACCGTGGCGAGGCGTTGCATGGCCGATGCGCCGGCCGCCGCGTTGCAATGGGTGTCGTAGATCTTCAGCTCGACCTTGTAGGTCTTGCCGCCGACCTTGAAGCCGCCGGCATCGTTGATGACCTTCGCTGCCAGCTTGAAGCCGTTGAGCTGGAACTTCCCGGGTGCCGCCAGCGGCCCCGTCGTGGCGGAGACGATCCCGATCGTCACCTTGTCCTGCGCCCAGGCGGCGCCGCCGAGTGCGGCGATCGCCACCGTCGCCCCAAGCGCGGTGGCCGTTATCTTCCGGATCATGACTACCCTCTCCTGTTTTGGACTCTTGTGCATAATACCAAAACGTCCTTCGAAATAACGCTACTACAGTCGCGTTGACCGTCGCAAACGAAATGTCTTAAAGTTATATCATTATAGCATTTAGCGGGCTGTCCAATGGATTTGCATCTTTTGATAGGCGCTCATGCTGCCTTCGGGCGGGACAGAGGATAATGGCGGAAACGCGCGAGATCCGGACGCTCAAGGCTATTCCCGCAACACCGGAAGCCCTCGCACCCTTCGGCTACTGGATCGGCGCCGACGCGCCGGTCGAGACCGGACGCAGCGCCTTTTACGGCGACGCGGTCGCGCTGAAAAAGCCGGCAAGATTCGTCGGCGACGACACCCTGGACATTACCGTCGCGACGATCCACCGACGTCCTCTGCAAGTCAGCTGGCTGGAACGGCATTTCCTGCATACCCAGACCTTCATCCCCCTGGGCGGAAAGCCCTTTATGCTTGTGCTTTGCCCGCCGACCGAGGGCGACATGCCGAACCTCGACGACGCCCGCGCCTTCCTGTTTGACGGCACCGCCGGGCTCGCCATGCATCTCGGCACCTGGCACGAGTTTCCTTTGGCGCTGGAGGACGACACGAATGTCGTCGTGCTCATCCGAAAGGATACGGTCCGCGATCTTTCCCGCGTCGAGGGCAACGAAGCGCACGGCCCGGACCTGGACAAGAAGGACATTGTCGCCCGAACGGGGGTTACCCTCCAGGTAGATCCGGCGTGAGGCACAGGGGAATCAGGATATGAAGTTTTTCAACTTTCACTTGATGCCTTACGCCGATGTCGACCTCGACGCCATCGACCGGCACGGCACCGCATGGGTGACGTTTTCGAACGCCAATTACGATCCGAGGAAGGGCGCGAAGCTCTATCACCGCTACCTCGACGAACTGGAACTTGCCGACCGGCTGGGCTTCGACGGGGTGGTCCTGAACGAACACCACCAGACCGCCTACGGCATGATGCCGGTTCCCGGTGTCCTGGCCGGGGCGCTTGCCCGGTCCGTCAGGCGCGGCACCCTGGCGGTCCTCGGAAGGGCGCTGCCGCTGGTCAGCAATCCGCTGACCATCGCCGAGGAGTTCGCCATGCTCGACAATCTGACGGAGGGGCGCTTCGTCGCCGGCTTCGTTCGCGGCATCGGCTCGGAGTATCATTCGATGGGCGTGAACCCGGCCCAGTCCCAGGCCCGGTTCGACGAGGCGCACGACCTGATCGTCCGCGCCTGGACCGAACCCGGCCCCTTTGCGTTCAACGGCAAGCATTACCGCTTCAACTACGTCAATCCGTGGCCGCGTCCCTACCAGACGCCGCATCCCCCCATCTGGACCCCGTCGCAGGGCTCGGCCTCGACGATCAGATGGTCGGCGGAAATGGGCTATACCTACTGCCAGACCCTTGCCCCGATCGCGAACGTCGCGCGCTTCTTCCAGATGTATCGCGACGCGGCGGAGGCGGCCGGCCGCCAGCACACGCCGGCCGACCTCGCCTGGTCGACCAGCGTCTATGTCGGCGACAGCGATGCCACCGCCTTGAAAGAGGCGAAGCCCCATCTCGAAGCCTTTTCGAATTACTTCATCCGGCAGAGCGCAGCGCAGCTCATGCCGCCCGGCTACACCAGCATCGAGTCGATGAAACGTCTGCGCGGCGCGAAGTCCTATGGCAAGCCGCAGCGCGCGGAGGACCTGATCGAGCAAGGCGTGGTCGTTGTCGGCGGCCCGGAGACTGTCGCCGAGAAACTCGCGGAGTATCAAGAGATCGCCGGCTTCGGCACGATCCTGACAAAGACCCAGTTCGGCACCATGCCGGCGGAAATGACCCGCGCGAACATTCACGCCATGGCGGAGACCGTATTGCCGAAACTCCAGGATACGAACGAGCCGCAGGCGGCGGAATAGGTCACCCGCGGGGTCATCCTGTGACCCATCCATTGGGACGGCCGGCCGGCCAGCGCATGGCTACACCCCCATAACCCGCCGTTCCGCCGAGACTGTGAGTAATGCTACCTAGAAACACCCCTCCACCCGGGAGATCGTTCGAGAGATGACCGCGCCCATTCCCCTCCGCCACGGCCTGTTCCTGCCACCCATCCACCCGAACCGCGAGAACCCGACCCTCGCCATGCAGCGGGACATGGAGCTGATCGAATGGCTCGACCGGCTCGGTTACGAAGAGGCCTGGGTTGGCGAGCACCATTCGTCGGGCGCTGAAATCATCTCCAGCCCCGAGCTCTTCCTCGCCGCCGCGGCGGAGCGGACGCGCTGGATCCGCCTCGGCACGGGCGTCGTTTCCCTGCCCTACCATTCGCCGCTGATGGTCGCGAACCGCATCATTCAGCTCGACCACATGACGAAGGGCCGGATCATGTTCGGCGCGGGGCCGGGCCTGCTCGCCTCCGACGCCATGATGATGGGCATCGACCCGGAACAGACTCGCGGCCGGATGGCCGAGGCGCTGGATGTCATCCTCCGCCTGATGGCCGGCGAGACGGTGACCGAAAAGACCGACTGGTACACCCTGGTCGAGGCCCG
>CAYGKX010000238.1:0-6670 GCA_964350225.1 uncultured Rhodospirillaceae bacterium
CGGCGCTGACGTACCGATGTGCCTGGCCGGGCGACCCGCGGTGGCCGCGGGCATCGGCGAGGAGCTTACTCCCCTTCCGGACATGCCGGGGCTCGACCTCGTGCTCGTCAATCCCCGGCGGCCCGTCTCGACCCCAGCCGTCTTCCGGGCTCGCGGCGGACCCTTCGGCGATCCGGTTGGCCCGGTGCCGACCGTGTCCCGCGCGGACCTGGTCGGCTGGCTCGCGGCGCGCCGCAACGATCTCGAGGAGGCCGCTCGCCGGGTCGAGCCCGCCATCGGCAAGACGCTCGACCTCCTCGCACGCCAGGCCGGCTGCCGGCTCGCCCGCATGTCGGGCAGCGGCGCGACCTGTTTCGGCATTTTCGACGAAGGTGCGGCGGCACAGTCCGCGGCCGCGATGATCGCGGCGGCGGAACCCGGCTGGTGGGTCCGCGCGACCCGAACCCGCCCCGATATTCCGCCGTCCTAGCGCAGGGCCCTTCCGGAACCTGCGCGGGTCAGCTTTCCTTCTTGGGGAAGCGCTGCTTGTGCTCGCGGACCAGTTCGGCGCCGCGCTCGCGCTGGTCGCGGGACAGATCGATCGACAGGTCCTCGACCCGGCTGGCGGCGAGCTGGTGTTTGTTCTCCGCCGCGAGAATGAACCATTTGAAGGCGGTTACCAGGTCCTTCTTGACGCCGATCCCGCTTTCATACAGCCGGCCCAGCGTATATTGGGCATTGGGCTCGTTGGCTTCCGCGGCCCGCTCCAGGTAGGTGAAGGCCTTGCGCAGGTCGCGCTCCACGCCACGGCCGTGGAGATAGGCGAGGCCGACCTCTGTGATCGCCGGAACATACCCCTGATCGGCCGCCTTCTGATACATGAGGACCGCGTCGACATCGCTCTTCGGCAGGCCCAGGCCGTAGGCATAGAGGGCGCCGAGCGTGTATTGCGCCTCCGCATGGCCCTGGTCGGCGGCCTTGCGCATATAGACGGCGGCCGCCTTCATGTCCTTCTGGCGAATGAAGTGGCTGCCCAAGGCGAACTGCGCAGCGACGTTGCCCGCATCCGACGCCTTGCGATACCAGGCGAGTTCCGTGCCAATCGGCTTGGGGAGCTTTGCCGCGTTCGTCTCCGTCAGCGGCGGAAGATTGCTTTTTGGCGCCGTCGGAGGTGTGGCAGCTTTCCCGTCGGTCCCGCGGCCGCCGTTTCCGGTCGCCGGAGGCTTGGCGTCCGCACGAGGCGCGGTGCCGTTGCCGGTCTCCCCGCGCTTCCCGGTTCCGGAAGCTCCGTTGTCGGCCGTCGTGCCGCCGGGTTTGCCGCCGCTCTTCGCGTCGCTGCTCTTCCGGTCGCCGGTCGCGCCACCACCGGTGACCGTGTTCGGCAATTTCACCGTGGTGCCATTGGAGCCGTCGCGCCCCGGCGCCGTGCCGTCGGTGCGCGTCTCACCGCCCTTGCCACCTCCCGCAGTGTCCGTACGGCCGGGGCCCTTGCCGTCGACGCTGACCGTGGTTTCTCCGGCGTTCTTGCCGCCGGGGCCCGGAAGATTGGGGACCACCCATATGATCGCGGCAACGGCGACCATGAGGAGAACGATCGCGAGCCAGAGCCACGGCACCCGTCGCCGCCCTTCGTCGCCGAACCGGGGCAGGTTATGGGGCATCTGCATGTTCTTCGTCAGTGTCATGGGCCGTTCGGGCATCTCCAGATCGGCCAGCAGGTCGGGCTGCTTCTCCCGTTCCTCCGCCTCCAGTTCCGCCCGACGGGAGGCAATGATACGCGCCAGACGGTCTTCCTGGCTCGTACCCGTCTCGGGTTCGTCATCCGGCTCCGGCCGCGCGGTGTCCGTGTCGGCCGGCGGCACGTTGCTGTTGGCGGCCGCCTCTTCCTGCGCATTCTCGAGGATGGTGCGGCTCAGCCACTCGGCGACCGAAACGCCGGCCTTGTCGGCGGCCGCCTGCGCTTCCATCAAATGGCGCGTGATCGCGTCGATGGTCTGGCCGGGATCCTCGCGGCCGGTCCAGCCCGGCTGGTCGGCCACCGCCGGCATCGTGTCCCCCGGCCCGTCTGCGCCCTGGGCGCGGACGCTCTCCAGGATCGTGCGGCTCAGCCAGTCTTCCAGGGACATGCCCGACGCGCGCGCGGCGGCGCGGGCCGCGCCGATCGATTCCGAATCGAGCGACTTGAAGCTGACCGCGTCGCGCGTATGAGCGTGCTGACCGCTCATGTCCGGTTCTTCAGACCCTTCCTCGTCCCGGCTTTGCGTACTTTGCCCGCTTCAGAAAAGCGGTCCGTCGCACGAATGCCCCGATGGCGCGCCTCTTCCGCCGGACGCGCCTTTATCTCACTACTACGCGCAATACTAATGAAACATGCCGTTCGAAAACACCGAATATTTCGATATTTCCGATGGTTAAGCTTCTATCGAGCTGTTCAGCCTGGCGATTAGCTCGCTCAACTCGTCGCGCGATCGGTAGTGAAGACTGACGACGCCATCGTCGCCATGTTCGGCGATGGTGACCTTGAGGCCGAGGAGATGGGTCAGGTGGCGCTCTAGGATTTCCGTCGGCGTCTGCGTCGCCGTGGGCGCGCTCGCCGCCGGAGCGCCGCCGGGCGGTGTGGCGTCCGCGTCGGATGACGCAGTCTCGGCTTCCTCTGCGTCCGGTGCATGCTCCGTCGCACCGGTCGGCACCGGGGACGCCTCATCCCGGCGGGGGGGCGGTGCGATAGCTGCATCCGTGTCGGGGGCGCCGTGTCCCTCCGCCGCGGCCTCCCGCGCCGCCATGCGCACGAGTTGCTCCGTCTGGTAGATGTCGAGGCGGCGGGCGACGATCTCCCGCGCGATGGTTTCCGGATCGTGGGTGTCGAGCAGGGCGCGGGCGTGCAGGACCGTCAGTTCGCCCCGTTCGATGAGCTCCCGCACCGCCCGCGGCAGGTTCAGGACCCGCACCATCGTCGCCACATGGGCCGGCGGCTTGCCGGCGAGACGGGCCACCTGCTCCGTCGACTGTCCGGCATCGGTCATCAGGCGGAGGTAGATGTCCGCCTCGTCGAGGGCGGACAGGTGACCGCGTTTCAGGCGCGCCGCGAGGCCCTCGCGGATCGCGTCTTCGTCGTTCAGGGGGCGTTCGATGATGGGTACCTCCGGTGCCTTAGCGCGGCGCGCGGCGTGCCAGCGGTCGATGCCGGCAACGATCTCAAAGCTGCCCGGAGCGTCGGGCGCCGCCCGCACGATCAGGGATTCCAGCCGGCCCGTGCGTTGCCAGCGTTCGAAGGCCATGTCGACCTCGACCTCGCTGACGACGTTGATCGCGCCCAGAAGCGACGGGCGCAACATGTCGGTCGCGATCATGCGCGGTGCGCCTTCGGGCGCGGCGCCTGGCGGCATCGCCACGGGCATGGGGCGCGCGACGATCTCAGGCTCCGGTTTCGCCACCGGTCGATCCTCGCCGGACGGATTCTCCGACCGGGCCGCCGTTCGGGCTGTGGTTCGCAGGGTCGCTTCGGGGGGCGCCGCCGCAGGGCTCCCCGCCGTGCGATCGGCGGTGTCGCGGGGCGTCTCGCCAGGTCCGTCGGCACTCTCTTCTTGTGCCGTGTCGGGCCGGGGCCGCATCGCGGTCGCGTCAGGGGTGCCTTGCCGCGCTTCCGCCGGCTTGCGGAAGGAGGGCGTACGGCCCGCGAGGGGTTCGGCCGTCCGCTCCGGCAGTGCTTTCTCGGCTCTGTCGTCCCTGGCCCTGTCGTCCCTAGCCTGGCCGCTGCCTGTGGCGACCTCTCCGCCGCGCGGTTCGCTTCGGCGGCGCAGCTCGATCGCACGTTCCTCGATCGTCGGCCCCCGTCGCTCTGCCCGAGCGCCGCGATCCGGCCGAACATAGGCGCCCGACGACGAGACCGCATCGCCGCGCGGATCCGTCCTCGGCGACGGAGAGGGAGTACGCGCGGGCGGATCGCCGGGGGCGGCGTCGGGGCCGTGGCTCCCGCGTTCGCCCTCCCCACGGTCGCCGCCGCGCAGTTCGATGGCACTGCGATACTTGATGAGTTGGCTGAGCCAGGTGTCGAGATCCATGCCCGCAGCCTCGGCAGCCTCCTCCGCAGCCTTGCGCGCCTCCGGCGTCAGGCCCACGAAACTCCAGGATGACTTCATCTCGGACATATATGAATGCGGCTACGTTATTATCAGTCTTGTTATGGCCCTGCCGTAGCGAAGTCTTAACGCAAATCGGCCCGCCAACACTATGGGAAAGTGACGCGGGGCTTGTGGCGGCCGCCGCTTCGCGCGGGCCGGGTGCGGCCGCTCCGCCGCTTGTGTCGGCCCGAAAGGGTGACTATCTTCGCGCCGCCGGATGGGGCGTAGCCAAGCGGTAAGGCAACGGGTTTTGGTCCCGTGATCCCAGGTTCGAATCCTGGCGCCCCAGCCAGCGCGCCCGCTATTCCGCGGCGCGCGCCGGTATGCCCCCGCCCAGCTTGTCGTAATCGTCGAAAAACCGCTGACGCGGCGACAGGGCGGGCCAGTCCCGTGCCATGAGCCACAGGCGCAGCATCAGCCGGCGGCGGGCCGTGTCGGCGTGATCCAGGTAATCCGTCCGTCCGTGCAGGACCGCCCGGTTATTGAGTAGCTGGAGGTCGCCCGGCACGAGGTCCATTTCCAGCACAAGGCTGGGTCGCTGGGCGACCGCGTCGGCAAAGGCCAGCGCCTCCCGCGCCATGTCGCTTGGCACCTCGCCGGCGCGTTCCTCCGCCTGATGGACCGGGTCGGGCAGGAAATAGGTCGCGAACCGGCCGGCTGTGTCCGCCGCGAAGACGGGGACGGGCGCGGCCGTCAGGGGCGGCGCGTCGCCCCGGTCCGCCGGTGGACGGAACAGGCGATATCCGTCATATAGCGCGCCGATCAGGTCGGGCCGCTCGGCCAGCACCGTATTGTGGACGGCGGCGCTGCTGACCACCTGGCTCTCGCCGCCTTCCTTCGCCTTGCGCACGCACAGCAGGCCAACGATATCGATCGGGTCAATATGCATGCGGAATTCGCCACCGGCCTGGTAACGGCGCGGGTCGGCCATCTCGTCGCTCACGTCCATCACCCGGCCGACCCGCTCGCCCCGGTGGTTCTGGGAGACGCAGACCCCGAGCTGGGCGCCGATTCCGCGCAGGACGAGTTCTGTTTCGGCCGGCGCCCGACCGTCGATCGGCAGGCCGCGCAAAAGGGCAACGCCGGTGCCGTCCCGAAGCGCGCCGCCCATTTCGTCGAACAGGCCC
The DNA here is from genome assembly GCA_964350225.1 of uncultured Rhodospirillaceae bacterium. GTDB lineage: Bacteria > Pseudomonadota > Alphaproteobacteria > Bin65 > Bin65 > CAYGKX01. Next base: position 5,228 of record CAYGKX010000238.1, read on the forward strand.
GCGAGCCCCGGCAATGGGAAGGCGTCCGGATCATCGGGCAGGGTTACCGCGTCGAAGCCATGCCCGCGCGCGACCTCCGCCGCCCGCTCGATCTCCCGCACCGCCGCGTCGGAGAGGGACCAGGTCCATCGTTCGGGCGTACGCGCCAGTTCGCCGCCCTGCCACAGGGCGGGGCCGGAAACCGGCTGTTCAGGTTGCCATGTTTTCATGACGTCCAGCTTCGGCCCGGGCGCCTTGCCGGACAAGCGATATCCGCGCATCGGACAAGGCTCTCTGCTGCATGAGCATGCTACGCTGCGGTTGTCGCCCGCGGCTGATCTACTGCGCGGGGGACGTGCGAACTTGGATCTGGACGGGGAGGAAAGGATATGCGCTGGACCTTGGATATCTTGGCGGTAGCCGCCCTCATGACGGTTTCCGCTGGCGCCCAGGCAGCCTGCCCGGCTATCCGAACGATCAATATCGTCGCCGACGCGAACGGGAAGACGATCGTGGCCCATCCCGGCGATACACTCCGGGTCGTGCTGTCGGGTCCCTCGGGAACGGGCTATGTGTGGCAGATGCTGCCGAATGGCACAGCGGCGCTGGCGACGGCGGGCGTTCCCGCGCCACGGGCGCCGTCGGCCCGGCCAGGGGCACCGGCGGGGGTTGTCTTTCTGCTGCAGGCGGCACGTCCCGGCCAACAGGTCCTGCGGTTCGAGTTCCGCCGCCCCTGGGAGAAGGGTACGCCTGCGGCCAGGACCTTCACCGTCACGATCGATGTCGCGGCCTGCTGACCGGACGTAGCCTAGGCCGGGTAGGGGGTCGCGCTGACCACGGCCGGGCGGCGGTCGTCATCGTCTCCCTCATTTTCGTTCCGGCCGGTTTCATCTTCGACCCGCGTCAGGCGGTACAGCTTTTCGTCCGACAGGCCGGCCTCGAAGGTCGGCGTCTCATTGCCGACGCCGTGCGGTGCATCCAGCGCCTCGAAGCTCGCGGCGGCATGGCGCGCCTCGCCCGGTGTCGCGGCGCGGACGACGACTTCCGCCCAGCGCCGGTGGTCGAGCCAGCGGGCGTCGTTGAGATCGGCGGCGGGTTCCAGTTTCCAGAGGGGCATTCGCGGCTCCTTCGTCTCCAAAGCCCGATGCGATGGGCTCCAGACGGATCAACGGGCGACACCAGCCGATCGTTCCATCGCGCCGCGCACCCGACAGGGCATTCACACTTTCTTCTTCGACCTGCGCGGCTTCTTCTCCTTCGGCGGCAGCGCGGCTGCGAACGCGAAGGAGCGGGCGATCCAGTCGGCCAACGCCGCGTCGTCGGCAAGGATCGTCGGCGGGACCCGGGCATACTCGTTCATCCGGTGGCCGGGCTTCGGCTCGAACAGGCCGCCGCCCTCCATCGCCGTCAAGACGGCGCGCTCGGCGTCCCCCAGGCGAAGGATCATGTAGTCCTCGAAGAGGC
>CAYGKX010000239.1:0-328 GCA_964350225.1 uncultured Rhodospirillaceae bacterium
CTCCGAGCCGTAGACGTGCTTCTTGCCGTCGGGCAGCGGCGCGGACTTCAAGCCGTCATAGAAACGGGCCGCCCCCTCGTGCAGCGGTACGATCAGCCCGACCCGGGCGGTATCCAGCTGGATACGCCGGCCTTCCGGGTGTCCGCGGTCGAGCAGCCGTCGTGTGTTGGCGTTCCACAGGGCCTTGGTGATGCCATAGACCAGGTTTGGTTCGACCGACGCGTTGACCAGCCATTGCGCGCGAACCGAAATCGTCTGTGTCGCCGGTACATCCTTGTAGGTGCCCGCCGCGATGGTGTGGGACGTCAGAAAGGGGTAGCGCTGGAGC
>CAYGKX010000239.1:338-6658 GCA_964350225.1 uncultured Rhodospirillaceae bacterium
CGAGCGCCAGGGGGATCGTGTCGGCCAGCGTCGTGATCGCGGACGCCGGCTCTCCCGCCACGAAGAAGAAGGCATCGATCTTGCCGTCGCGGAGCGCATCCGCCGCAGCGAGCGGCTTGAGATAGCTCTCCTTCACGGTCGACCGTCCCAGTCCGTAGGCATGCAGGACCGCCCGTGCATGGACCAGGGTGCCGCTGTCGGGCTCTCCGACGCAAACGCGCTTGTCCCGCAGATCGCCGACCGTCTTGATGCCGCTGTCCTTGCGGACGACGATGTGCAGCGCTTCCGGATAGAGCGAGGCGATCACACGCAACGACCGGATCGGGCCGCCATTCTGGAACATGCGCTGGCCGCTGTAGGCCCAATAGGCGATGTCGGCCTGGACGAAGCCGGATTCGATACGGCCCGCGGCCATGTCCTTCACATTCTGGATCGACCCCTGGGTCGACTGGACGATGGCAATCAGGCCCGGTACGCCGCAACTGCCGCCGAGGTCGCAGGGGCGAGAGCCGGGCGGGTTGCTGATCGCGTTGGCGATGACGCCGCCGATGGGGAAGTAGGTTCCGCCGGTTGAACCGGTGCCGATGCGGAAATAGACGATGTCGTCCTGGGCGGCCGCCGGGGGGGGCAGCATGCCCGCCGCGCAGACTCCTCCCGTCGTGGTCAGGAACCGGCGGCGGGAGAAAGGCCTACCCATCGACGCTCGTCGCGATTGGCGCAAAAATCCGGTCGCCAGGACCCGGCGGGGCGCTGTTCCCGCGGACCCGGCGCTTCGCCCAGAAAGTAGCGCGACTGGCGCCGGGTTCAAGGATTTTGAATGGCGATTCGATCCCGCAGGGCCGTTTTTGCCGCCGCTTGCCCGTTGCATGCCCGGCGTTTGTCTCGCGTCGCCCCGCTTTGGACCCGGACGGGCGGCTGATAGAATTTGCGAACAGTCGCCCGGCGACGTACCGGGCCGCGGCAAGGGAGCGCGACATGCCCGACAGCTTTCCGGAGACGACCCACTCGGTCGAGAATCAGGCTCCGCCCATCGGCGACCACAACGCGTTCCTGATCGACCCGGTCATGCGGGAAGGGCTGGCGCGCGAGGGCGGCGGCTGGGGCGAGGCGCTGGCCCGCGCGTTCGGCGCCCGGACGGGGTCGGAGGAAGTCGCCGACTGGGCGCACAAGGCGAACACCTACGTTCCCGTCCTCCACACGCACGACCGCTGGGGCCGGCGGATCGACGAAGTGGAGTTCCATGACAGCTACCATTCGCTCATGGCGCTGGCCAAGGAGGCCTCGGTCCACAGCCTGCCCTGGCGTGAGCCGAGACCGGGGGGCCAGGTGGTCCGGGCCGTCCTCCACATCCTGTTCAACGAGGCCGAGCAGGGCGTCTCCTGCCCCATCGCCATGACCTTCGCTGGTGTCCCGGCCCTGCGTCACCAGCCGGACGTCGCGGATCAATGGATCCCCCGTCTGACCGCCCCCGCCTACGACCGGCGCATGATCCCGTCCTGGGAGAAGGACGGATGCACCATCGGCATGGCGATGACGGAGAAGCAGGGCGGCTCCGACGTTCGCGCCAACTCCACCCGCGCGAGCCCCGTGGGCAAGGGCGGGCCGGGCGCGGGCTATCTTCTGTCCGGGCATAAATGGTTCTGCTCCGCGCCCATGTGCGACGCCTTCCTGACCCTCGCCTATACGGAGAAGGGCCTTTCCTGCTTCCTCGTGCCCCGCTGGACGCCGGACGGGGACCGCAACCGCTTCTTCATCCAGCGGCTCAAGAACAAGCTCGGCAACAAGTCCAATGCGTCGAGCGAGATCGAGTATGACCGGACCTGGGCCGTCATGGTCGGGGAGGAGGGGCGCGGCGTCCCGACCATCATCGAGATGGTGCATCACACCCGGCTGGAAACCTCCATCGGCTCCGTCGGCCAGATGCGCGGCGCCTTGACCCAGGCGATCCACCACACCCGGCATCGCAGCGCCTTCCAGCGCCGACTGTCGGACCAGCCCCTGATGCGTCAGGTCCTGGCGGATCTGGCGCTGGAGGTGGAAGCGGCGACGACCCTCATTCTGCGTGTCGCCCGGGCCTTCGACGAGACGGCATCCGACGAGACGGCCGCCGCCTTCGGCCGGATCGCCACGCCGATTGCGAAATACTGGATCTGCAAGCGGGTCCCCGGCGTCGTATACGAGGCGCTCGAGTGTCACGGCGGCAATGGCTATGTCGAGGACGCGCCATTGGCGCGGTTCTACCGGGAAGCACCGCTGAACGGCATCTGGGAGGGGTCGGGCAACGTCATCTGCCTCGACGTCCTGCGCGCCATGGGCCGCAACCCGGAGAGTGTGCAGGCGCTGGCGGATGAACTGGCGGCGGCGGCCGGCCTGGACGACCGCTACGACGCCCATCTGAAGGCGCTGCAGGCCGATCTCGCCGGCGGCGCGGTGGCCGAGGCGTCCGCGCGGCTTCTGGTCGAGCGGATCGCGCTCGCGCTCCAGGCCTGCCTGCTGCTGCGCCACGCGCCGCCTGCCATCGGCGCGGCCTTCTGCGAAACCCGCCTGGGCGGCCCGCGCGGCCAGGCCTATGGCGCCTTCGCCGACAGCGCGATCTCCGATGCCGTGCTGGAGCGAGCCTTCTGGGAGGCGTGAGGACGGTCCGAGGCCGACCGGCCTCCCCTCCCTTCGAGGGGAAGGGGATTGGGTGGCGCTCTCGCCCCGCGTCTGGCTGGCCTAGCTGAAGGTCAGCACCACCATGTCAGCGATGTCCTGCAGGTAGCGCCGGTCGTTCCGGATGCGGGAGAGGACGCGCATGCCCTGCATCGAGGTGATGATGAACCGGGCGAGCGCGACGTTATCGATGCCGATGTCGATCTCGCCCTTGTGCTGGGCGCGGCGGATGCGCCGAGAAAGCGCGCCTTCGAGCGCGTCGATGCTTTCCGATACCGCCTGGTTGGCCGACGCGTCGTGGGGGCCGAGTTCGACCGCCGTATTGGTCAGGAAGCAGCCGCGCAAATCCGGGTCCGTGGCCCCGATGTCGACCAGTTCGTCGAACATCGCGCGGACGAGGGTCACGAAGGGCGTGTCGTCGTCCGCGTCCAGCGCCTCGACGAGGCTGCCGGCGTCGATGTAGCGGTGCAGCGCGGCCTGGAAGAGGCCCTCCTTGCTGCCATATCCGCCATACATAGAGGCGCGGTTGATGCCTGTGGCGTCGACCAGTTCCTGGACGCTGGTGCCTTGAAAGCCCTTGCGCCAGAAGACGTCGACCGCCCGGTCGAGTACCGTATCGGGATCATATTCGCGGGGCCGGCCCATATTTCTTAACCTTTCTGGAACGCACCGGTAAGAATGGAATTAATATTCCAGTAGACGGGTTCTTGTCAAAGAAAACCCATGCAATCGCGGGTTTTACGACGGCCCGTTGTCATCGCGCTGACGGCGTGGGGCCGGTCCGGCAGACGATGTTCCGGCCCTGTCGTCCCGCCGCGCGATGCGCCAGCCGCCCTGTGCCCGTTTCCATTCGTGCAGCCGGATCGCGCCGAGGCAGACGACGGCGACGAGCGCTGGCAGGGCGAGGAGCGCCGCGATCCCGAGGACCCATGCCCAGAGGCCGAGCGCGGCCTGCCCGACGATGAAGGGCCGCGCCGGGTGACCCGCGCCGGCGATCTGCAGCACCAGTTCATAGGCGTTGAAGAACTCGGCATGGCGACCCATTGCCGCGTCCGTCGCGATCCAGACGGCGAGTACAATGAGATAAATCAGGAGCGCCGAGCGCCAGTCCCAGTCGCGCACCGTTCGGTCCCTTCCGTGAAGCCGGCGGGCCGGATAGCGGGGCTTCCGTCCGCCGACCCGCCTGGGATACTCTCCCGGCGCGCGAACGTTAGGAGGTAGAGAGATGAATGTCGAGGCGTTCCGGGACCTTGTCCGGCCCGCGCTGGATGCGGTGGCGAACAGGGTTGAGACGGCGGGCGAGGTCGATGCGGACCTCGAACAGCGTCTGATGCTCGACTTCCCGCCCGACAGCGATTTCTTCACCCGTGTGGAGGCGGCCTGCCACCAGGCGATCGAGGCCGGCTGGATGTGTTTCGAGGGGGCGGAGGGCCGCCGCACAGGCCGGATCGTGGAACCGTCCGAAGACACGCGCGACATCTCCATCGACGTGGTCGACCTGACGGACGTCCGTGGCCCGCATCACACCCATCCCAGGGGTGAGGTCCTGATGATCATGCCCCAGGACGAGGCTGCCCGCTTCGACGCGCGCGGCCGCGGCTGGCTGGTCTACGGCCCCGGCACCGGCCACCGCCCGACCGTGCGCGGCGGGCGGGCGCTCGTGCTCTATCTCCTGCCCGGCGGCGAACTGAACTGGACGGACAGCGACGGCTATTAGGCCGCCATCGGGAACGGAGCGACGAGCATGTATATCGACGGCGCCTGGGTCGCGGCGGACAGCGGCAAGAGCTTCGAGGTCACCAACCCCGCGACCGGAGAGGTCATCGGCACGATGCCCGACGGCGGGGCGGAGGACGCCCGGCGCGCCATAGCGGCGGCGCATGCGGCCTTCCCGGGCTGGGCGGGGACGACCGCCTACGCTCGCTCCGCCATCCTCTACAAGGCCTGGCAGTTGATGATGGCGCGGCAGGAAGACCTCGCCCGCCTGATGACGATCGAGCAGGGCAAGCCCCTCAAGGCCTCGATGACGGAGGTGCGCTACGGCGCCGATTTCCTCCAGTGGTTCGCGGAGGAGGCGAAGCGGGTGGAGGGGGCGGTCCTGCCGTCCGCCCGGGCCGACCAGCGCTTCATCGTGCTGCGCCAGCCGGTCGGCGTCGTCGCGGCCGTAACGCCCTGGAACTATCCAATGTCGATGCTGACCCGGAAGATGGGCCCCGCGCTCGCCGCCGGATGCACGATCGTCCTGAAGCCCGCCGAGGCGACGCCCCTATGTGCCAGGGCGATCTTTGAGATCTTCGCGGAGGCCGGGGTGCCGAAGGGCGTGATCAACATGGTCACGGCGCGCGACCCCAAACCGATCGGGGAGGTCTTTACCAACGATCCCCGGGTCCGGAAGCTCACCTTCACCGGTTCGACCTCTGTGCACCTTTCATCGGCTATCCAGACGCCGACCCGGTTCACGCGGCCAAGGGCGCCGCCGCGGTCAAGTTTCTCAACACCGGCCAGGCCTGCATCAGCCCCAACCGGATGTATGTGCACGCGGATCTCTACGATCCCTTCCTCGAAACCCTCGTGACGCGGGTGGAGCGGCTGCGCGGCGGCAACGGTCTGGAGGAGGGCATCGCCATCGGCCCCCTCGTGAACGAGGCTGCCGTCGCGAAGGTGGAGCGGCAGGTGGAGGACGCCCGGGCCAAGGGCGCCCGCGTCCTCTGCGGCGGCCACCGGCTGATGGAGGGGGGCCTCGACAAGGGCCACTTCTACGCGCCAACAGTCCTCGCCGACGTGACGCCCGAAATGACCATCTACCGGGAGGAGACCTTCGGCCCCGTCGCCCCCGTCATCCGCTATGACGATCCCGACGCGGTCCTCGACCTCGCCAACGACACGGGCTACGGCCTCGCCGCCTACGTCTACACGAACAACATCGCCCGCGGCATGCGCGCCTTCGAAGGCCTCCACTTCGGCATCGTCGGCATCAACGACATCAACCCGACAGCCGCCGCCGCCCCCTTCGGCGGCATGAAGGCCTCCGGCCTCGGCCGCGAGGGCGGGCATGAGGGTATCGACGAGTATCTGGAGACGAAGCTGGGCGGGTTTGCGGTGTGAGGCGCCTGTGCGCGTCTTCCCGACCCTTCGGCAGGCTCACCCTTCGACAGGCTCACCCTTCGACAGGCTCAGGGTGAGGATCGAGTTGAAGGAACGGAGAAAATACCCCTCACCCTGAGCCTGTCGAAGGGGGTGTCGGAAGAAGGTCTCTGCCCTTACCCCCTCACCCCGCGCCCGGGAGCTTGTTTGCGGCCCGGGCCACGATCACCGCGATCAGGGCGGCCAGCAGTACGCCCCAGACGGCGAGGTTGATGGCCGTCGCGTTCTTGGCGGCGCGGCGTTCGAGCCAGGTGTTGGGGCGGATGCCCTTCCACAGGAAGACCGCCTGGGCTGAGAGATTCACGCAGACGACGTTGACGGCGAGAAGCATCGCGGCACCCACCGCGTAGGTCCAGTTGCCGGAGCCGACCATGATGCCGATGGTCGCCGCCGGTGGCAGGAGGGCCACGGCGACCATGACGCCGACCAGGGTCGAGGAGATGCCGGTGACGAGCGAGGCGGCGGCGGCGGCGCCCGAGGCGATGGCGAGCGCCACGCCCTCCAGCCCCACATTGGTGCGGGAC
>CAYGKX010000240.1:0-1694 GCA_964350225.1 uncultured Rhodospirillaceae bacterium
CACAAGGTCGATGCCGACCGTCGCGTGCCGTCCACTGTCGATGGCGATACGCAGTTTGGTCCCGACGCCGTCGGTCGCGGCGACGAGGAGCGGGTCCGTATAGCCCGCGGCGCGCGGGTCGAAGAATCCGCCAAAACCGCCCAGCCCGCCCATGGTTCCGGTGCGCGCGGTTGCCTTGGCCGCCGGCTTGATCCGGTCGACCAGCGCGTTCCCCGCATCGATATCGACGCCGGCGTCGCGATAGCTGGTCGACGCGGTCATGCGCGCAGCCCTGTGGCCGAAAGGTACGGGATCTGGTTCATTCTGGCGCGGTTTCCGGCGTATAAGAGGGTGGGAGGAGAAGTTGCCGGCCTGAAACGGGGGGCCCCGCCGCCCCAATTCCGGCTTAATCGCTGCATAGCATCCGAACGCCGTTTCATGCCACGTTCAATTCGCCCGCCCGTATGGGATGTTTCCCGGCAGGACGTATCACAGAAGCCCCAGGCCCTCGCCCATGATTGCACCCCTTTCCCGTTCGCTCATTCCCGTCGCCGCCTTGCTTGCCGCCTTGCTGAGCGGTCTCGCGCCGGCCGCGGCCCAGGACGCGACAACGGTCTATCGTGTCGACGCCGTGGAGGTGAAAGCTAAGGGCAACACCGGCGCGCAGGCGAAGAACCGCGCGATCGCCCTCGGACGGCGCAAGGCCTTCGCGATCCTCATGCGCCAGATCACGCTCGAGAAGGATCGTGGCCGGCTGCCGCGACCCTCCGGCGAAACGCTCCGCGATCTCGTGGCGGGCTTCGAGATCGAGGACGAGACCGCCGGGGCGAAGGAGTATTCCGGCCGGATCGCCTTCCGTTTCGACCGTGCCAAGGTCGAACAGCTGCTGCGCTCGGCCGATGTCGGCTTCGTCCAGGGTGGCGGGCGGCCGGTGCTGATGCTGCCAGTCTGGCAGGAAGGGCCGACACCGCTGTTATGGGACGACCCGAACCCCTGGCGCCAGGCCTGGCGTCGGGCCGCGCCCGCGAACGGTCCCGTCCGGTATGCTCAGGCGCGCGGCGACCTGAAGGATCTGCAGGCGATCTCCGGCCAGCAGGCGCTGCAGCTCGACCGGGACGCACTCGCCTCCATCGCCAGGCGCTACAAGGCGGATGTGGTGCTCGTCTCCCATGCGCGCCGCGAAGGCAGCGGCGTTCGGGTGCGGGTGATCCGCTTCGATGCGGAGACGCGGTCCGTATCGACACTCGGCTCCTACGAATCCGGCGGGTCCGACGCTGCGATGGTCGCGACGGCGAAAAAGATTGCGGCGGCGTTCGAGGCGACCTGGAAGACGTCGAACGTGGTTCCGACCGGCCCGTCGGAGAAGCTCACAGTGGTCGCGCCGCTTTCGGGCCTCGCCTACTGGATCCGGCTGCGCGACACGATGGCGCGGGTGCCGGCTGTCCGCGATCAGCGCATTATCCGTTTGTCGCCGGCAGAGGCGCAGATCGAGATCACCTATGTCGGCGGGCTGGCGGAGCTGCGCGCCGCGCTGCGTCGGGCGGGCATCTCGCTCACCGAGGGTACGACGGACGAAAAGGGCGACCCGCTCCCCGGAACGGTACGGCTTGTGTCCGGAACGCCGGGCGGCCCGGACCGGACGTCCGGAACGGGCGGGGGCGACCGGGTTCCGGCACCGCCACCGCCTGATCGGGTCACGACTCCGGCGCCCAACA
>CAYGKX010000240.1:1704-6641 GCA_964350225.1 uncultured Rhodospirillaceae bacterium
GTGGGGCAGCAGCAGCAGGGCGAAGGCGCAGGGCGCATCGATGTCCGCGATGTCACGACGCCGGCGCCCAACACCCAGTGACCCCGCCCCGGTCCAGACCCAAAACGGCGGAACGGCCGAAAGCGGCTGTTTCCGGAAGGTATGCCGTATGCCCGGCCGGGATATCGCCGTGAGCGATCCGGCGCGCCAGCTCGTCCTGGACCTGCCGCTGCGGCCGGCCTTGGGACGGGCGGACTTCCTCGTTTCCGCCTGCAATGAGGAAGCCGTTGCCTGGATCGACCGCTGGCCGGACTGGCCCGGAGCCGGTTTGGTCCTGTATGGCCCGGAAGGGGCGGGGAAAAGCCATCTCGCCGCCGTCTGGCAGGCCGCCGCCCATGCCTGTCCGGCCCCTGCTCGCTGGCAGAACGCGGAATTGGACGTACCCCAGCTGCTGGAGGATGCGGAGATACGCCTCCGCCCGGGGCGGGAGGCGGAAGAAGATCTGCTGCATCTCTATAACGCGACCCGGGCGGCCGGCGGCTCGCTGCTCTTGACCGCGCGACAGCCGCCGGCGCGCTGGGATGTCAGCCTGCCAGACCTGGCCTCGCGCCTGAAGGCCCTGCCGGCGGTGGCGATAGAGGCCCCGGACGACGCCCTTCTGGGGGCGCTCGCCACGAAGCTGTTCGAGGACCGTCAGGTAACGGTCAAGGACGACGTTATCCGCTATCTCGTGACGCGGGTCGAACGATCCTTCCCCGGCTTGCAGCGGGTTGTCGAGGCGATCGACCGGCTGGCACTCGCGAGCGGCAAGCCGATCGGCCACGCGACCGTCCGGCAGGTTCTTGCATCGGAGGACGAACGCGGCACTGCACCCTACGACACAGCGTCGGACAGGTAGAAAAATGCCTCTGTGGAGCGTATGCCGGATGCAATATCTGCGTTCAGGCCCTGCGGAATGAGAACGTTTCGCAGGGAACGGAGGTAGAACCAGCCCAATATTTGGGCCGAATTCTCGCAATCTACGCTATATATTCGAAAAAACTGACGCTCCTAACGTTAGGATTACTTGTCACGCGGGCTTCATTTTGTCAGGATACACCGTAGCGCGGAACGCACGTTCGACGCGTGGTGCTTGGCGTGCAAGTGCGCTGTTTCTTGCGAGGGGGTAATCAAGAATGAACGCAAACATGGTACGCATGGGCGGCATCGCGATCTTTGTGATGCTCGCGGTCGCCATTATCGGCGGCATGGTCGTCGGCGCTGCGAGCGTCAAGGCCGTCAACGGACAGGTGGTCAGCACCGGTCCGGGGGTCGGCGGTATCATCCTCAACATCATCAACACCCTGCTGCTGATCTTCGCGATCTGGGCCACGAAGGGCTATTTCAACGCAAAGGGCCACACGCGCTCCGACCCGATGCTGATCGGCATCATCGCGTGTCTCGTGGTCATGCTGATCCTCGGCTTCATCGGCGGCGCCGGCCTTGGCGCGATCACCTCGCCGAAGACGGCCGTGAGCGCCGCGGGCATCATCGGCATCATCTCGCTGATCGTCACCCTTCTCTTCCTTGTGTTTCTGCTGATCGTGGCGTTCCAGATGATGGGCTTCGCCGCGGCCGGCGGCGGCATCTGGAAGGCACTGGGCATCCTGCTGCTGATCGGTCTGGCCTGTTTGATCCTCGGCGTCCTGATCGCCATCCTGGCCGCCGCGGCCGGGTCGGTCGGCCTGATCGCCGTCATGGGCATCCTGATGCTGATCGGTGGCTTGGTCCTTCTCGCTGCGCTGATCGTCTGGGGCATCGCCCTGATCCTCGGCGCCGGCAAGATGACCGCCTGATCCCCGTCTTGGGATAAGAGGGCAGCGGCCCCCGCCCCGGCGGGGGCCGTTTCCTTTTCCGGGGACGCATTCCGCGGCCTTTTCCGGTTTGGGATGGCCGGACTGGCGATATAGGCTCCGCCCGAACCGACAAAGAACCATGGGATTTCGACGATGCCGGGCGTGTCGATGGTCGTAAGGGGGCTTGGGGCGCTGATCTGTTTCGCTGCGGCGGCGAGCGTCCTCCTGCTCGGCATTCAGGTCGCGCTGGCTTATACCGGCAGCCTCGACCTGATGATCCGAGGGCCGAGCGCCGCGATCTTCGTGCTCGCCGCCTTCGTCCTCTTCATCCTTGCGATGATCGCGTTCGGGCTCCTACTGCGGACACGCTATCGCGTGTCGAACCTGATGTGGGCGGCGCTGGCGCTCGCCATCACGCCGCTGCCCCTGGGCGCCTTCGCCTTCATGCTCGGCGGGGACGAGGCCAACGATCCCGTCTTCCGGCTGATGCTCTACATCCTTCTTGCCGGCTACGGGCTCTACGCCGTTGCGCTGACCTGGTTCGGCCGGCGGCTTCGGGCCGCGTCCGCGGCGAACGGTACACTCAGGATCGCCGGGTTGTGCCTGGCGGGCGGCGGCGGCTTCTACCTCGCTCACGCGCTGGCCGCCGCCGTCGCGACCCTTCATGAGGGTTATGTCTTCCCGATGGCAGCCCTCGTCCTGATGATCCTCGGCGGTGGCTGCGTCGCACTCGCCGAAACCGCTTTCGGTGTCGCGTTCTTCCGGCGGCCCGGGGCGGCTAGACCAGGTCCTTCGGTGTAAGGAAGCGCAGGAGGCGGCCACATCCGGGCCGAATGTCGTCCCATTCGACAAGTTCCGCGTCGATCACCGCCAGACCGGCGGTCGGAAACTTCCCGGCCAGGCGGCGCCGGGCATCGGCCACGCCGTCGCCGACCAACTGGTCCGCAACCATCTCCATCCCGGGATTGTGTCCGACCACCAGGACATAGGCGACCGAATTGTCCAGCCGCGAGAGTTCCCGCAGGATGGCGGCCGGCGCCGCCTCGTAGAGACTGTCCAGATGGTCGACCGGTATCGTCCTTCCGGTCTCGACCGACGCGCGCCGCCACGTTTCACGCGTCCGGGCGGCGGAGGAGCAGAGCACCCGGTCCGGGATCAGCCGCTCCTCCGCCAGGTAGGCGCCCATCAGGGTCGCGGCGAGGCGTCCGCGCGCTGCCAGCGGACGGTCGAAATCCGTCTGGCGGGTATCGTCCCACGAAGATTTGGCATGTCTGAGAAGCAGGATCGTGCGGCGCATCGGGCATTCGCGGTTGGCTTCGGAGGGCCCCTTTCTGGGCGACAATTTCATGCGCGCGCAAGAATATTCTGATAGTTTCCGCCTGTTTCGAGCCCCGTTGGGAGTATGCGGGGCCACTACATCGCCGGTCGCGAGCGAGTGCGAAGGGGCCGGCCCGCAGCAAGAGGAGATTTCCGTGACCGAGGCGTTGGAAACGGCCGAGCCGGAGGCGATTCCAACCGGGACCGACAGGTTCATCAACCGTGAGATTTCCTGGTTGGCGTTCAACGAGCGGGTTCTGGAAGAAGCCAGCAACCCGAATACGCCCTTGCTGGAACGACTGCGTTTCCTGTCGATCTCCGCGAGCAACCTGGACGAGTTCTATATGGTCCGTGTCGCTGGCCTGAAGGGACAGGAGAGGGCGGACATCAAGTTGCCGAGCCAGGACGGCATGACCCCCGGCCAGCAGCTTGCCGCGATCAACGACCGGGCCGGCCGACTGATCGCCGCCCAGCTCGATTGCTGGCGCGAACTGCGCAAGAAACTGGCGCGCACCGGCTTTCATATCGTCGAGTCCGAACAGACCACCGCCCAGGACCGCGCGTGGCTCGACAAATACTTCCTCGACAACATTTTCCCGGTGCTCACCCCGCTCGCCATCGATCCGGCGCATCCCTTCCCCTTCATCCCCAACCTCGGCCTCGCCATCGCGCTGGAGCTGTCGCCGCGCCATGGCGGGGAGAGCCTGCGCGCTCTCATCCGCCTGCCGCATCAGGTCGCCCGCTTCGTCCGCCTGCCGGGGGAGAAGATCCGGTGGGTCGCCGTCGAGGAAGTGGTGGAATTGTGCATTCACCACCTGTTTCCCGACTTCAAGATCCTCAACAAGGGCTATTTCCGCGTGGTGCGCGACAGCGACGTGGAGATCGACGAGGAGGCGGAAGACCTCGTCCAGCTCTACGAGACGGCGCTCAAGCGCCGGCGGCGCGGCGGTGTGATCCGCCTGTCGGTCGACAGCAACATGCCCGCCGACATGCGCGCCTTCGTCATCAAGGAACTGGAGGTCGCGCCCGAGGACGTCTACGAAATGGACGGGCTCCTCGGTCTGGCCGATGCTTCCAAGGTGATCACCGGAGAGCGGCCGGACCTGCTGTACACCCCCTACAACGCCCGCTTCCCCGAGCGCATCCGAGACTTCGGCGGCGACTGTTTTGCGGCCATCCGGGCCAAGGACATCATTGTCCACCACCCGTATGAGAGCTTCGACGTCGTCGTTCAGTTCATTCGCCAGGCGGCGGCGGACCCGAATGTCGTCGCGATCAAGCAGACGCTCTACCGCACGAGCGAGGATTCGCCGATCGTCAGGGCGCTGATCGAGGCGGCGGAGGCGGGCAAGAGCGTCACAGCGATGGTCGAGCTGAAGGCCCGCTTCGACGAGGAGGCCAACATTCGCTGGGCGCGCGATCTGGAGCGCGCCGGCGCGCAGGTCGTCTTCGGCTTCATGGACCTCAAGACCCATGCCAAGGTCTCGCTGGTCGTTCGCCGCGAGGCGGGCGAGCTCAAGAGCTATTCGCATTTCGGGACCGGCAACTACCACCCGATCACCGCGCGCATCTACACGGACCTCTCCTTCTTCACGTCCGATCCCGTGCTGTGCCGGGATGCGGCGCATCTCTTCAACTATATGACCGGCTACGCCCGCCCGGAGCCGATGCAGAAGCTCGCCGCGGCGCCGCTCGATCTGCGCGAGACGCTCCTGAACCATATCAATGGGGAGACCGAGAACGCGAAGGCCGGAAAGCCGGCGGCAATCTGGGCGAAACTCAATTCGCTGGTCGACGGCGAAGTCA
>CAYGKX010000241.1:0-4971 GCA_964350225.1 uncultured Rhodospirillaceae bacterium
TGCAAGATCTGGGCATTATCTGCCAGGGCGGGCTCTACAACACCGTCCTGCGCGCGCTCAACCACCTGGGTCTGGCCGACCTCTATGGCAATTCGAAGATCCCGATCTATTGCCTGAACGTGACCTACCCGATCGTGGAGGACGAGGTCGCCGAATTCTGCGCCGGCAAGAAGAACGTGCTGGTCGTCGAGGAGGGCCACCCCGAATATATCGAAAATGCCGTCCAGGTCGCGCTGCGACGCCACGACCTGCAGACCAAGGTCCACGGCAAGGGCCCGCTGCCGATGGCCGGGCAGTATACGTCGGACGTGGTCCAGACCGGTGTATCGAAATGGGTCGAGGAGATCGCGCCCGACAATGTCGATGTCGCGCTCGCGACCGGTCGGCGGGAACTGATCGGCACCCTCAAGGGCAAGGCCGCCGGCTATCTCGGCACGCCCGTCCCGACACGCCCTCCGACCTTCTGCACCGGCTGTCCGGAGCGTCCGATCTTCAGCGCGATCAAGCTGGCCGAACAGGATATCGGCCCGACGCACATCTCGGCAGACATCGGCTGCCACACTTTCTCGACCCTGCCCCCCTTCAGCAAGGGCAACACGGTCCTCGGCTACGGGCTAGGCCTGGCGAGTTCGACCGGCGTGGGGCCGAACTTCAACAAGCGTGTCATTTCGATGATGGGTGACGGCGGCTTTTGGCATAACGGCCTGACGACGGGTGTCGCCTCTGCCGTCTATAACCAGAACGACAGCCTTCTGATCATCGTCAAGAACGGCTACACGTCGGCGACCGGCTGGCAATTCCTGCCGTCGAGCCCGGACAAGGGCCAGTTCGACGATAGCCGGATGTCGATCGAGGAAACGCTGCGCAGCCTCGGCGTCAAGTGGCAGAAGAAGGTGCGCACCTACAACGTGTCGAAGATGGTCGACACGTTGAAGGAGGCGCTGACCACGACGAAGAAGGGCCTGAAGGTCATCATCGCCGAGAGCGAGTGCATGCTGGCCAAGCAGCGCCGGGTGAAGGCGGAGCGGGCGGCGAAGCTGAAGGAAGGCAAGCGCGCGACGCGGGAGCGTTTCGGCATCGACGACGACGTCTGCACGGGCGACCACAGCTGCATCCGGCTGTCGGGCTGCCCCTCGCTGACCATCAAGCCGAACCCGGACCCCCTGCGCACGGATCCGATCGCCCATGTCAACACGGGCTGCGTCGGCTGCGGCCTGTGCGGCGAGGTCGCCCATGCGGCGATCCTCTGCCCGTCCTTCTACAGGGCGGAGATCGTCTATAACCCGAGCGGGTTCGAACGCTGGATGGCCGGCTTCCGCGAGAAGCTGAAGCGGCCGTTCTACAGCCGCGAGGCGATCCGCCTGGTCGAGCCGACACCGGGCGTGATGGAAGAAGAAGACGCCGCGAAGGCGGCCTGACGACACCTGACGCGGACAGAAGCCGCGACGAGAGAAGAGACGGGAGCGATAGGCCGACGATGGCAACACGCAACAAGCAGGACAAGCCGATCACGGTCCTGATCGCCGCGATGGGCGGCGAAGGCGGCGGTGTCCTGACCAGCTGGCTGGTCGAGGCGGCACGGAAAGCCGGCCTGCCGGTCCAGGCGACATCGGTGCCCGGCGTCGCCCAGAGGACGGGGGCGACGACCTATTACATCGAGATCGTGCCGGTGCCCTACGACAAGCTGGGCGGCAAGGAACCGGTGATGGACCTTTATCCCGGTCCGGGCGACGTCGACCTCATGGTCGCGACGGAGCTTGTCGAGACCGGGCGGGCGCTGGAGAAGGGCTTCATCAGCCCCGACCGCACGACCCTGGTCGCCTCGACCCACCGGGTCTATACCCTCGCCGAGAAGATGGCGATGGGCGACAACCGCTACGACGGCGACAAGATCCTCGAGGCCGCCCGCCAGATGGCGAAGAACGCCGTTCTCTTCAACATGGAGAAGGCTGCGACCGACGCGGGGACGATCATCAATGCGGTGATCCTGGGCGCGATCGCCGGCAGCGAGGTCCTGCCGATCTCGGCGGAGGCCTTCGAAGACGGCATCAAGGCATCGGGCAAGGCGGTCGAGAGCAACCTGCGCGGCTTCCAGATGGGCCTTTCCTATGCCAAGGGCGACGTCGTCGAGGTCCGTCCGAAGCAGGCGGAGCCCAAGGCGCCATCCGCCGGTCCGGAGAAATCGACCGACGCGTTCAAGTCGCGGATCGAGCGGGACTACCCGGCGGAGACCCACCCCGTCGTGATGGAGGCTTGCGGTCGCGTGCTGGACTATCACGACGCGAAATACGCCCGCCTCTATCTCGACCGCCTGGACGGGATCCGGAAGATCGACGACGCACGCGGCAACAATGACTACAAGCTGACCAACGAGGTGGCACGTCACCTGGGCCTGCGCATGACCTTCGAGGACATCATGCGGGTCGCGCAGCTCAAGACCCGCGCCTCGCGGCACGAGCGTGTCCGCCGCGAGGTTCAGGCGGCGCCGGACCAGCTTGTCCAGGTAACGGAGTTCTTGAAGCCCGGCATCGAGGAATTCGCCTCTGTCATGCCGCCCTTCATCGCAAAGCCGATGCTGCGCTGGGCGGAGAAGAACCCGGAACGCAAGCGCAAGACCCATTTCGGCATGCGCATCCGCTCCGATAAGTTCACCGGATTCATGCGCGTCCGCATGGTTGCCGGCATGCGGCCCTTCCGGCGCATCGGCTACCGCTACAAGGAAGAGCAGAAGCAGATCCAGCGCTGGCTTGGTCTGGTGACAGAAGCCGCCGCCATCGACCGTGACCTGGCGCTGGAGGTGACGGAGCTCGCCCGCCTCATCAAGGGCTATGGCAGCACCCATGCCCGAGGGAACGCGAATTTCGACAAGATCGTCGCGGAGGTTCTGCGCCCGGCACTGGACGCCAAGCGCGCGGATGCCGCCGCGGACATCCGGAAGGTGCGCGAGGCGGCGCTGGCCGATCCGGAGGGCGCGACCCTCGCCAACGCCATCGCCTCGCTTTCCGCGACCGGCCCGGCACTCGCGGAGGTCGAACCGACCCTCGCGGCCCAATAGCGCAGGGGCCCCGCGATGCTGACGCTTTCCTCGGCGCTGGACAATGCGCGGCGCATTCACGGCGATCGCCCGGCGATCGTCGATCCGGAAATCCGGCTGACCTGGTCCGAGTTCATCGACCGGGCGGCACGCGCCGCGGGCTTCCTCGCGGAACGCGGAGTCGGTCCGGACGCCCGCTTCGGTGTCCTCAGCCGCAACACCTTTCGGCACCACGAGCTGTTGCATGCGGGCTACTGGGGCGGCGCGACGCCGGTCCCGGTCAACATTCGCCTCGCCGCGCCCGAGATCCGATACATTCTGGAAGATGCGGCCATCGATGTCGTGGCGATCGAGGACCCCTTCCTTCCGCTGCTCGACACGGAGGCTCTCGCACCCTGGCGGGAAAAGGCGATCCGGCTGCCGGCGCCCGACAACCCGGCCAATGACGACAAGGGCCTCCCGCTCTACGACGACCTGCTTGGTGCGGCGGAACCCGCACCGCTTCACGACGCCGGGCTCGACGAGGATGCGATCCTCCTCTACACGGGCGGGACGACCGGCCGGTCGAAAGGCGTCCGCCTTTCGCACCTGAATGTCATCTCAGACGGGCTCATGCTTGGTTACACCTGCGGGTTCAAGCCGTCCGATATCTACATCCACATCGCGCCGATGTTCCATTCGGCCGATTTGATCGGCACGGGCTACACCCTGCTCGGCGCCGCCCACGCCTTTCTGCCGCAGTTCACCGGGGACCGCTTCCTCGAGGCCGTCCAGTCGCTGGGTGTCACATCGACGATGATGGCGCCGACCATGATCATCGTCATGCTGTCGGAATGCGATCTGTCCAAGTACGACCTGTCGTCCCTGCGTTACCTGATGTATGGCAGCTCGCCCATGGCGGCGGAATGGATCCGCCGGACGCTGGACGCCTTCGACGGGGTCGACGTCGTCCAGGGCTACGGCCTGACGGAGACCTCGCCGATCCTGACCATCAGCCCGCACGCGGCCCATGTGGAGGCGCTTGCGACCGGCAATCACGAACGGCTTCGATCCGTCGGCCGGCCGATGCCCGGCGTCGACATGCGCATTCTGGACGGCGAGGGCAACGAACTGCCGCTGGGCGAGCCGGGCGAGGTCGTCGTGCGTGCGCCCAATGCATCGACCCGCGGCTACCTGAACCTGCCGGAGGCGACCGCCCAGGCCTTCCGCAATGGCTGGTTTCACACGGGCGATGTCGGCCATATGGACGAGGAGGGGTATCTGTACCTCCTCGACCGAAAGAAGGACATGATCATCACCGGCGGCGAGAACGTCTATTCGTCGGAGGTGGAAGCGGCGATCTACCAGCACCCGAAGGTGCATGAATGCGCCGTCTTTGGCGTCCCGGACGAGAAATATGGCGAGGCCGTCTTTGCCGCCATCGTTCCGGCCCCCGGAGAGGCCATTACGGACGAGGAGATGATTGCCCACTGCCGTGGCAAGATCGGCGGCTACAAGATTCCTCGCAGGATGGTCTTCCTGGAGGCTTTGCCGAAGAGCGCGATGGGCAAGATCTTGAAGACCGAGCTGCGCAAGACCTACAGCGGCAGCGAGCGGGTCAAGGTATCCTGACGAGAAACGTGAAACGCAGACAACAGACCGGGAGAGACGCGTGAAGGACACATTGCAGGCGGGCGCCACCCACACCGAGACGATCGGGATCGACAAGGAACGGACGATCTCCTTCATGGGCGACGATCTGCGCGTCTACGGCACGCCATCGATGACGCTCGACATAGAACATACCTGCCGGGAATTGCTGCTCGCCTATCACGACGAGGGAGAGGATTCCGTCGGCGCCCGGATCGAGGTCGACCATCTGGGCCCCACCCTGATGGGCCAGAAAGTGACGATCGAGGCCAAGGTGGTCGAAGTCGCGCTGCCGCGGGTAGTGTTCG
>CAYGKX010000241.1:4981-6635 GCA_964350225.1 uncultured Rhodospirillaceae bacterium
GAAGCACATCCGCTTCGTCGTCGACAAGGCAAAGCAGGCGGGCCGGCTGGAGAAGAAGAAGGCGAGAATCGCCGAAGACGGCTGATACGTACGCGTACATAAGCCGCCGACAGGGGCGGCGCCGGGAGGGCAGAATGGGCGACAGGAAAGGCAAGCTGGGCGACCGGAAACAGGTGCCCATCTATTGCTACCAATGCGTGGCAGGCCCCGATCTTCTGAAGATCGATATCGAGGACGGTGTCGCGACGCGGATCGAATCCAACTACGACATCTCCGAAAAGCATCCCGGCGGCGGAAGGGTGTGCGTCAAGGCGTACGGCCTGATCCAGAAGACGTACAATCCGAACCGCGTCAAGCAGCCCATGAAGCGGACGAACCCGAAGAAGGGCCGCGACGAGGATCCGGGCTTCGTACCGATTTCCTGGGACGAGGCCTTCGAGATTGTCGGCGCCAAGCTGCGGGAGATCCGCGCCAAGGGCGTGCGCGACGACTCCGGCTATCCCCGGGTCGCCTCGACGACCGGCGGGGGCGGCACGCCCGTCCAGTATATGGGCACTTTTCCGGCCTTCATGGTCGCCTGGGGCCCGATCGACCAGGGCTTCGGCGCCGGCCAGGGCGTGAAGTGCTATCACTCGGAGCACCTCTACGGCGAATTGTGGCATCGCGCTTTCATCGTCTCGCCCGACACGCCGCGGGTGAACTACATCATCAACTGCGGCAACAACGTCGAGGCGTCGGGCGGCGTCGTCGGCATCTGGCGCGAGGCCAACGCCCGCGCCCGGGGCGCCAAGCGCGTCCAGGTCGAACCGCATCTGTCGATCACCGGTGCGCTGTCCGCGGAGTGGGTCCCGGTCAAGCCGAAGACCGACGCCGCGTTCCTGTTCGGTGTCATCCACCGGATCGTCCACGAGCGCGGCTGGTCTGAGGTCTGCGACGTACCCTTCCTCAAGGACCGGACGAACTCCCCCTATCTCGTCGGCCCGAACGGCTGGTTCCTGCGCGACAAGGAGACGGGCAAGCCGCTCATCTGGGACCGGGCCGACAACGCGGCCAAGCCGTTCGACGCGGGTATCAAGGACCCCGCGCTCCACGGCAGCTTCACCGCCGGGGGGATCGAGCGCGGCGCGGACAATGAAAGTTTCGAGCACGACGCCTGCGAGGCCAGGCCGTCCTTCCAGGTGATGCTCGACCACATGGCGCAGTACACGCCGGACTGGGCGGCCGAGGAATGCGGCGTCCCCGCCGAGACGATCCGTCGGATCGGCGACGAGTTTATCGCCCATGCCTGCGTCGGCGAGACCATCGAGATCGAGGGCAAGACCCTGCCCTTCCGCCCGGTCGCCGTGATGCTGGGCAAGGGCGTCAACAATGGCTGGGGCGGATATCACTGCTGCTGGGCCCGGACGATGCTCGCGAGCCTGATGGGCGCGCTGGAGGTGCCGGGCGGCACCCTCGGCACGACGGTCAAGCTGGTACGCCCTGCGGCGAGCCGCACGGGATCGGTCATCCCGGGCGACGACGGCTTCATGCGCTACCACTTCAACCCGACGTCCGCGAACGAGTGGAACCGCCAGCCGCACATCCGCAACGCCTACAAGACCCTGGTGCCGCTGGTTTCGGACAGCCCCTGGTCGGCGGCCCTCGGCCCCGCCCA
>CAYGKX010000242.1:0-6279 GCA_964350225.1 uncultured Rhodospirillaceae bacterium
CGCGCCGGCTCGAGGCCGTGACCTATGTCGCCAACCTTCTCGCGAAGGCCGGCTTCCGCGACTACCGTATCCTGCAGCAGAAAGAGATGCGCAAGCAGGCCGGCAACCGCTTCGACGTCGTGTGGCGGACCAGCCGGTCGGTCGGCGCGCTGCGCATCTATACCGGCGGTCAGGCCAAGGATTTCGACGAGCTCGCGGCCCGAGCCATCGTTCTCGGGACCAAGGCTTGCAAGGGGGCGTTCCGCTCCGGGGTCAAACGCGACCCGGACAGCCCGGTACTCCGCTTTTTCACTCAGTGCGACGGAGATGATGGGTGGCATGCGCTCTACGCCATCGTGCGGGGCAAAGGTGGAAAAGCCTATCTGGTGCTGAGCCTGGGCAACGAGCTCAGTAACAGGGAAAGCGGGACGGGACTGCGCGAGGTCGACGAGCGGATCGTTCAGGCGATGACCGCCCGCCCGCTCGATTGACGGCAATTGGCTGGCCAGGCGATTGGACTGCTTTTTGCCCACAATATCTGGGCTCGGTTGTTGACGGATTGTCTCCATATTGCGATGATCGACCGATCGGTCGGTTGCGTCAGGAGGGCCGGAAGATCACCGTGTCATCGATACCAGCGGACGGCGCCGGGGCCGCATCTTCGCCCGGCGATCAGGGAAGCAACGCCGGAAACGCCGGCGACAGGGGGGTGGACAAGGGCAAGGAGGCCCGGACGCGCCTTGTCGCCGCCGCGACCAGGCTGTTCGCCGAGAAGGGTTTTTACGGCGCGAGCATTCGCGACATTGCCCGAGAGATGGGCGTCGCCAAGGCAACCGTCTTGCATCACTTTCCCGACAAGGGAACGCTCTATGCTGCGGTCCTCGACGGCGTCGCGGCGGAACTCGACACGGTCTGGGCGGCGGCGACCGAAGGCATGCCGCCGGCGGCCCGGTTGCGCGCACTGGTCCGCGCCTATCTCCGCTGGTCGCTAGATCGGGAGAGCGCGAGCCGGCTGGTCCTGCGGGAAATCCTGGACGACGGTGCCCGGCCACACGAGGGGGGGCGCTGGTACCTGTCGGGATTCGTGAACCGTGCCGCGAGCCTGTTGCGCGATGCCCAGCGGCAGGGCGCCGTCCATCCGGGCGCCCCGGTGGTGCTGCTCGAGATCCTGTTCGCGCTGGCGACCTATCACAGTGCGGCGGCACCGACCCGCAGGCGCATGATCGGCGATGTTGCGGCCGCCCAGGCCGACCGCAGCTACCTCGGCGAGGCGGAAGCCGCGATCGCCCGGGCCTGGTTCGTTGCCAAGCCCGCGCCGCCCGGCTCTGGACCGGCCTGAGATTGCCGGACCGGCCCGACGTCGACGAACCTTCCGGGCGCTGCCCGTCGGGCGGAGCTTGGCCGCGGCAGCGCGCGGGGCGCCGCGGCCGGGCACGGTGCTGTTGCACCCCGGATCTCTTCGTGCACCGTGGCATGACGATAACTGGAATGTCGAATTCGCGATTTTGAGCGAATTTTCCGATTTGGGGTGATGACGTTGCCTGTCAGAGACGTATTATCCGGTATGGACCGCAAGACGACGCCAATCCTAGCCGCCCTCGCCGCTGCCTTCCTGACGGCCGCCACCGGCCCCGTGCTGGCGGCTGGCCCCGCTCTCCTGCGTTGCGGGACGAATGTGAACTGCAACGACGGCGCGGCGGTCACCCGCGCCATGGACCGTGCCGCGAAACGGATCGAGACCGCCGCACCGGGCAGCCCCCTTCTTGGCTCCTACGCCAGCATGTGCCGTGACGCCCTGCGCCGGGCGGAGGCATCGAAGGGAAAGATCACCTGGTCGGCCTATGCCGCCCAGCCGATGCTCAACACCTGCAACATCGGCCTCATCCGCCTGCAGTAGAGATCGGGGTCCGGAACGCTCTTGCCGCTCGCAGCGGCGGCGCTCGTCTCCCTCGACCGCAGCGATTGTCATGATTCAGCGCCGATGATGCCGGCCGCGCCGGGTGAAGGCGGCGCGGAAGAAGGCCTTCCGCTGTTCCGGCGGCAGGGCCAGGGCGATCTCGCGAACGACCGCCTGAAAGGCCTCCTGCACCTCGCCGCCGCGCTGGCGCACCTCGGCGAACGCCGCCTCGATCTGCGCCTGAGTGGCGTCGTCCGAGGCCAGCACCCGCCGCAGCTTGCGCCGTGCGGCACGCACCTCCCGCAACCGCTTGTGCAGTTCCGGCCGGCGCAGGCGCCACAACTGGTCGGCCTTCTCGCGCGATGCCGGCTCGAGAGAGCGCATCGCATGACGAAGATCGACCCGGACCCGGCTCCCCGGCGGCGGCGGTTTGCGCTCGAAGATGAGCTTGCCGGCGAAGAGCCCGCCGAGGAACAGGTTGGCGCTCAGCGACAGGATCAACAATATCCAGAGGCGTCGGGCGGTCATGGGCTACTCGTCGTCCAGTCCGACGCCGACCGCGCCGTCGGTCGCCAGTTCCACGAACTCTGTCGTGGTGAGGGTTTCGATCTGGCTGCCATAGTCGGGCGCGAACACGCCGGTCGCTAGGCCGAGCATCAGGGCGAAGGCCAGGCCGGTGATCGGTTTCCAAAGGGTGCGGAAGGGCCAGGGACGGGCCGCACGCCCCCCCGTCGCCGCCGGGCTCGCGGCCAGGATATCGCCGATGAGCGCGGCGCCCGGCTGCGGTACCGGCAGGGCCGACAAGGCCTCTTCGGCGAAGCGGGCCTCGTCGACCAGGCGCCGCGCGGCGGGCTCACGCGCCATCAGGTCCGCGGCCCAGACGCGCTCGGCCTCAGGCCATCGCTTTTCCGCCGCACCATGGCGGTCGAGCAGGGCGTCGAGCCGTTCCAGTTCCTGTCCTGCGGTTTCGCGCGTCATGACAATGGTTCACCCAATTCGCGATAAAACGGCGCCAGCCGCGTTCGCAATGCCCGCCGTCCGCGGGCCAGAAGGCTTTCGACGGCCTCCACACTGATGTCCAGTATATCGGCCGTTTCCTGATTGCCGAGCCCATCGAAATGAGCCAGGGCGATGGCCGCCCGTTGCCGTTCCGGCAACTCGGCGAGCGCCGCCGCGACGGCGGCTTCGACTTGTGTCTCGTGCGCGGCCTCGGCCGGGTTGCGGGCGGGATCGGCCAGGGCGATGTCGTCGGGGTCGACCTGCGGCCGCCGCCGGCGCAGCCGGTCGACGCTCGCATTGTAGGTCACGCGGCGGAGCCAGGTTCGCACCTTGGCCTTGGGTTTCCACCGCGCTGCCATCTGCCACAGACGCAGAAACGCGTCCTGTGCGACATCCTCCGCCTCCGCCCGGTCGCCAAGTAAACGGTAGGCAAAGGCAAGGAGGCTCGAAAGTTCGCGGTCGACAAGTTCCCGGCAGGCGGCGGCATCCGCCGCCGCCACACGCCTCATCAGCGCCGCGTCCGCCTCGACCGGGTCGCCCGCGCCAAGCGTCCGGCTCATGCAATGCCGGTACGCGTTGGCCGGCGACGGTCGAGGAAGTTGTGCATAAGGCGATTGCCGGTATCACGTCTTAGTTCGGTCGACCGCCGTGACCACGCATGGCGTCACCGCGATAATGCCGCATTCCGCCATGCTTGCGATAGTGGTGCTTCATGCCGTGGCCGCGGCGCTTGCCCCAGCGCGGACCGAAACCCATGGCCATGCGCTGACGCATCTCGATCTTCGTGATTTCGCCGTCGCCGTTCAAGTCGAAGGACAGCACCATGCGGTCGCCCCGGAGGTTGTATTCGGCGAGGGAGATACGGCCGTCCTTGTTCAGGTCCAGACGCATGAACCAGCGGCCCATGCCACGGCCCCGGCGCCCGCGATGCTTGTGCGCCTTCTGCAGACGACGCATGCGGGGCTTGTCGGCACCCTGCTTCGCCCGGTCGGCCCGGCGCTTGGCGCGATCCGCCCGGCGCGCGTCACGCGCGGCCTTCAATTCGTCCTGGGTCAGAAAGCCGTCATTATTCTTGTCGGCCTCCTTGAACCACTCGGCACGGCGGCGACCGATTTCTTCGGCCGATAGCTTGCCGTCGCCGTCCGCGTCGCGCATGGCAAAGCGGCGATTGGCGAGGAAGACGCGGATCTCCTCGCCTTCGAGATAACCGTCGTTATTCTTGTCGGCGGCCTTGAACAGGCCGGTCCGGTAGGCGACGATCTCCTCCTTGGTGATCTTGCCGTCCTTGTTGACGTCGATCTTGGCGAAGATGGTGTCGATCATGCGCTGGCCGCGCTGGCCGGGGCCACCCTGGGCGAAGGCCGGGCTGGCTGCCGCGGCGGCGAACAGGGCCGCGGACGCGAGCAAGACGGATTTCTGCATCTGGATTTTCCTCCACTTGGGAAATTCGGGGGTGAGGTTTGTTCCACGCTCAGGGAAACAAACGCGGCGCCCGCCGATCTCCGTCGCAGAAAATGAAAGTTTTTTCGCCGGCCGGCCCCGCCCCCGCCGCCGGGCTATTTCTTCGGTGACCGGCTGGGGGCCGGCGGGCCCGCCGAGGGCAGCAGCCGGCGGACATGGATGGCCGCCGCGTCTGCCAGAAGGTCGCGCTCCAGGCGCAGGGGCGTGTCGAAGAAGGCCATGCTTGCGCCCCGGTCGAGCAGGATGGTGCCGAGAAGGCGCGCTGCCCCCGTCGCCGAGAAGACATTCTCGGCATAGAACAGCCGCTTGCCTTCCGCCCGCCACCCCATCGCCCGCTTGAAATAGGCATATTGCAGGCTGCCGGGACGGGCCTGGCGTGGCGCCATGACGATGACATAGGCGCGCCGCCAGGCTTCCGCCCCCAATTCCGCACGCCATTTGACGACCAGCGCGTGAAGCCCGTCGAGCTGCGCCCGCGCGGCGCCGTCGGCATTGGCGAGCACCAGGGGGCGCATGCGGCGGGTGTAGTCCGTCAGGTCCTTGGCGGCGATCTTGCCGTCGGTCAGGGCCGCATCGATGAGAGCAAGCGAAGCCGTGACGATCTTGCGGTTGGTCTCCAGCATCTCGTCCGTCCAGCCCGGCCGGCCGGCCAGGCTCTTCTCCGCGGCGACGGCGCGGCCGCGCAGGTCCCTCAGGATCGCGGCGGTTGCCCCGGGCAGGGTGTTGTCCGCATGGCGGGCGAGGGTGACATAGAGGGTCAGCGGAAGATGCGCGACGGCCTTCAGTTCGTGATAGATCGCCGGTGTGAAGTTCTCCCGCTTCCGTTTGCCTCCGCTATAGAGAACAAGCTCATCGAACTGGACGACGATGATGGGTTCGGCGCCGGCGAGGAGGGCATTGCGCGCGGCGGCATACTCGCTCCGGAACAGCTTGTTGAGCGTGACGAGGGGGTCGGCCGCCTTGGGCGTGGCCTTTTGCGCGGACGCCGGAGCGACTGTCGCCGCACCCGCGAGGAGAGCGGTCGCGACATAGAAGGCCGATAAGAGCAGAAGCGCCGATACGGGACGGCGGAAATATCCGGAGCGGAGCATGGCGGGCTGTCCTCATTTCGGCGACGGGCGGCCGGTTCAGGTTCTCCAGACTAACATGGCGCTCACCCCTGCGCGCACCCCTTCTGGCGCCGGCGGGGCCGGGCGCCTGTCCCGTTCGCGCCGGAGGTTGGCCGGCGTCGGGTCGGTTGGTGTAGGCTGTCGTCCCGCATCGCCCGTGCCGGCGCCCCACCAGGAGACACTCCTCATGCCCGTCCTCAATCGTATCGCCGAGTTCCATGCCCATCCCGAGACGGCCTTCGAGGAGGAGCGGACGGCGAAGCTGGTCGCGGAAACGCTGCAGGGGTTGGGCATCGAGACCCATACCGGGATCGCCAGGACGGGTGTCGTGGGGGTCCTCCATCACGGCAGCTCCAGCCGCGCCATCGGCCTTCGGGCCGACATGGACGCGCTGCACATCCACGAGAAGACCCAGGTCGACTACCGCTCGACCAACGAGGGAAAGATGCATGCCTGCGGCCATGACGGCCACACCGCGATGCTGCTCGGCGCCGCCAAGTATCTCGCCGAGACCAAGCGCTTCGACGGCACGGTCTATTTCATCTTCCAGCCGGCCGAGGAGAACGAGGGCGGCGGGCGGGTGATGGTCGAGGAGGAAGGCCTGTTCGACCGCTTCCCGATGGAGGCGGTTTACGGCATGCACAACTGGCCCGGCCTGCCGGTCGGCGAATTCGCCATCCGCCCCGGACCGATGATGGCTGCCGCAGACAGGTTCGAAATCGCGGTCGAAGGTACGGGCACCCACGCCGCGATGCCCCATCTCGGACGCGACCCGGTGGTCGTCGCGGCGGAGATCGTCTCCGCCCTCCAGACCATCGCCAGCCGGACGACCGA
>CAYGKX010000242.1:6289-6563 GCA_964350225.1 uncultured Rhodospirillaceae bacterium
AGGACGCGATCGTCGTCTCGATCACGCAGATCCATGGCGGCGATACCTGGAACGTCATTCCCGATACGGTCGTCCTGCGCGGCACGGCCCGCTCCTTCCGGCCCGAAGTACGCCAGGGGATCGAGCCCCTCATCCGGCGGATCGCGACCGGCATCGCGCACGCCCATGGCCTCGGCATCGAGATGCATTACAAGCCGGGCTATCCGCCGACGGTCAATTCGGTCCAGGAGACGGAGCTCGCGGCGGACGCCGCCGGCAAGGTGGTCTGCGCCAA
>CAYGKX010000243.1:0-6550 GCA_964350225.1 uncultured Rhodospirillaceae bacterium
TGGCGGTCGTCGACATCCTCGACCTCGCGGGTCGCGCGGCGCATCTGGGAATAGAAGGTGTTGCGCAGGATCGTGAACAGCCAGGCGCGCAGGTTCGTACCGTCCTCGAACTTGTCGCGGTTCGCCCAGGCCTTCAGGAGCGTTTCCTGAACCAGATCGTCCGCCCGGGCGGCATTGCCGCTCAGGGAGCGTGCGAACGCCCGCAAGTTGGGGATCATATCGATGAGATCTTGTTTCATGGAACGCTCGAATAAAAGGGATGTGGAAAGTCGGCACCGCGAAACGCGGAGATCGTCACTTGTCCGTTTCCCCCTTCTCGAGTTGGTCCAGAAGCGCCTTGAATTCGTCCGGAATGGGCTCGTCGACGACGTCGTCGTATATTTTCCGCAGTCGGCTGCCAATCTGCGCCGTCGCCTGATCCGCGCTGGACCCGCGTCCGAGCGTTGCGGACGCTGGGCGTCGCGATTTCTTCCGGCTCGAGGCGGAAGCGCCGGAGGTGAATTCGTCGTCCTTCATCTTGCCCATCTACTCCAAACCTGCGCGTCAATGGGTGGCGGCATGGCGAATCCATCCCGTCGTCGCAATCACAACGCACGCGGCGCCGATTTGGTTCCACAAAAATTTTCTGTATGGAACCAATCTTCGAAAGGGGCGTTTATGTGCGTCATCCGAGAAGGGGGTTACTGAATGTCGCTATCGTCCGAAATCGCTCCTCACTTGCCGCATCTGCGGCGTTATGCCCGCGCGTTGACCGGTACGCAGGCCAGCGGGGACGCCTATGTACGCGCCGCGCTGGAGGCCATCGTCCGGGCGCCGGAGGAATTCCCGAAAGGGGTCGAGCCACGTGTCGGCCTGTTCAAGGTCTTCCATGCCATCTGGTCGTCGTCGAATGTCGAGCTGCCGGAGAACGGAGATGCTCTTACATCCTTCGAGAGGCATGCCCAGGGACGCCTGCTGGAACTGACGCCGATCAGCCGGCAGGCGCTGCTTCTGAGCGGGATGGAAGGTCTTACCCATGCCGAGGTCGCCGAAGTGCTCGGTAAGAGCGAGCCGGAGGTCGCCTCGCTTCTGGCCGAGGCGCTTGGCGAAATCGACCGTCAGACCCGCACCAATGTCCTCATTATCGAGGACGAGCCGATCATCTCGATGGACCTCGAGGGAATCGTCGCGGATCTGGGGCATGAAGTGTCCAACGTCGCGACCACCCATACAGAGGCCGTCGCCGCCGTGAAGGAGCAACAGCCGGGCCTGGTGCTCGCGGACATCCAGCTCGCCGACGGCAGTTCCGGGATCGACGCGGTGCACGATATCCTGAACCAGATCGAAGTGCCGGTGATCTTCATCACCGCCTTCCCCGACCGCCTGCTGACCGGGGAGCGGCCGGAGCCGACCTTCCTCATCAGCAAGCCATTCAACCCGGAGACGGTCAAGGCGACGATCAGCCAGGCCCTCTTCTTTGGAGAAGCGGCGCGCGCCGCGGCCTAGGCGCGGCGCCCCCCGGGGCGTGCGCGAACGGGACATGCGCGCCCCGCGGAGGGCCCTTGGTTGTCCACAGACACGTCCCCCGCGAAGACGGACGAAGCGGCCGCGCAGGCTGACGGCGACGAGGCGATCCCCAAACCCGGATCGTCGACCGCCGCCAGGGTCACCGCGGGCTGTACGATCGGCATCCTTCTGATCCTGACGGCCGTCGCGATGCGCCACGCGCAAACTTTCTTCGCGCCGGTCTTCGTGGCGATCCTCCTCGCGCTGGTCTTCGCGCCGGTCGTTGAGTGGCTCCGCCGCTGGCGCATCCCGGCCTCTCTCAGCAGCATCGGCGTCGTCCTTGCGCTGCTTGGCATCCTCTATGCGGGCTTTCTGGTCTTCGCCGTCCCGGTCGCCGGCCTGATCGACCGGGCGCCGACCATCGCCAAGCAGGCGGAGGAACGGCTCAAGAGCTTTCGCGGCATCGTCGAGGCGGTGCGCAAGGCGGACGATTCGGTCGAGAAGGCAACGAAAGGCGACAAGCCCGGCCCGATCGAGGTCGTCGTCAAGAAGCCGAACCTGCTCCAGAACGCGGCGGAGACGGCGCCTTCGATCCTGTTCCAGTTCGGTTTCGGCACGGTCCTGCTGCTGTTTCTGTTGACGACCCTTAGCGCCTTCCGGGAACGCGCCATCGCGACGCGCGACAGTTTCGCGGCCAAGCTCAGGACGGCGCGGATATTCCGCGACGTTCAGCACCAGGTCTCCGACTATCTCTTCACCGTCACCTGCGTGAATGCGGGGCTGGGTATCGTGACCGGCGCCTGCCTCTATGCCATCGGCATGCCCGATGCCGCACTCTGGGGCGCCATCGTCGCCTTCCTCAACTTCTTCCCCTTCATCGGCCCCATCGTCGCCGCTGCCGCGGTCGCCCTGACGGCGCTGGTCTCGCATCCGTCGCCGGACCTCGCGCTGTTCGCGCCGGCCATCGTCGTCGTCCTGCACGTCATCGAATCGCAGTTCGTCACCCCCAACGTCCTCGGCCGGCGCCTGACCCTGAACCCGATGATCGTCTTCCTATTCCTCGGCTTCTGGGGGTGGTTGTGGGGACCGATCGGCGCGATCATCTCCGTGCCGATGCTGGTGGTACTGAAGTCGGTATGCGACCGGGTCGAAAGCCTGGCGACACTGGGCGCCCTGATCGGGACGGAACGGCCGACGCGGATCGCCGCCGAGGAGTCCGACGCGTCCGAAACGGTGCCGGAGCCGCGGGACAAAGAAAAAGCGGCGGGCGCCGTCTGAGGCACCCGCCGTTTCGTTCGTGTCGCCCGAGATCCGACATCACAGTCTAGTCGTTACCGTCTCCCTTCTTCGGGCCCAGGCCCTTGACGAGGCCGAAGGCAAACGCCGCGGCAACGAGGGCGCCGGCGTTGTTGCGCGCGGCGCCGCCGGCGACTTCGCCCACCTGACGGGCGATGGCCGTGAAGTCCTCTGCCTTGCGGCTTGCCTCCGCCGCGTCCCGCGCCTGCTCCTGACGGCGCAGGATGGCGCGGCCGACCAGCATCACAAGGGCGGCCACGCAGATCAGGGCGACGCCGCAGATCAGCGCCGCGATGGCCGGGTCGACCACCTGGCGCAACCCCATGAAGCCGGCCAGAGTGAGGAAGACGGCGCCCGTCGCGCCGATGCCGGCCGCGACCCCCGCCAGCGCGCTCCGCTGGCCCGCCCGCTCGATCTGCTTCGACGGGTCGAGCTTGTCGGTGACCCTGTCGACGATCGAGACGGCCGCGTCGAGGAGGTTCATCGCCGGGCCAGGATGCCGACCACGAACCCGGCGGCCGCGGCGATCGCGGCGGCGGCGAAGGGGTGGTCCGCGATCGTCTGACGGGCCGAAGCGGTCGCCTCGGTCATCTGCGCCTTGGCATCGCTCGCGGCGGACCGGGCCTTTTCGGCGGCGGCCTCCGCCCGCGTCTTGACGGTATCGGAGGCGGCGTTGATCTCTCCGGCGGCGATCTTCTTGAGAATGTCGGCGACGCCGACAAAGTCGGATTTCAGCTCGGCGAGCTGCTCCTGCAGGTCCTTGATCGTCGCTTCGCTCGAATTCTTGTCGGCGGTGGCCATGCTGTCCCTCTTGCTGTCTCGATGGATTGGTCAGGCGATGAACGCGGCGGGCGGCGGTTGGTTCCCGCCCACGGTGGTATGCAAACCGGCCGGGGGCGGTCGCCACCGGCCGGTGCGTTGCGTCGGCGTCGTCTATGGAGGCGTCAGCGCCGGCCGGCCGCGGCGCGCTGGCGGGCATCCTCCAGGGCGTCGGCATCGGCGCCGGATACGGCGTCGGCCGCCTCACGCGCCTTTTCCGCCACCCTCTGGTCGTCTGCGGCAAAGGCTTCCTGTCCGGCGCGGTATTCCGCCGCTGCGGCGTAGTTGCCTTCCCCTTCGAGGGCGAACCGTTCGGCCGCGAAGTCCCAGTTGATCAGCTTGTCCAGAAACGTCTCGACGAAGCTCTTCCGGTCGTTCTGATAGTCGAGATAGTAGGCATGTTCCCACACATCGCAGCACAGGATCGGTTTTGCCTCGCCGGTCAGCGGCGTTTCCGCATTTGGCGTCGCGACGATCTCGAGCTTGCCCTTGTTCTCGACGAGCCATGCCCAGCCGCTGCCGAACTGGCCGGTCGCCGCCGACAGGAACTTCTCCTTGAAGCCGTCCAGACCGCCGAAGGCATCGTCGATCGCCCGGGCCAGCGCGCCATCGGGCGACCCGCCGCCGTCCGGGCTCATCGACTTCCAGAAAAAGTCGTGGTTCCAGACCTGCGCGGCGTTGTTGAAGATGCCGCTGTCGCCGGCCTTGGCCGCGTGATGGATCACTTCTTCCAACGACTTGTCGGCCAGGTCGCTTCCGTCGACCGCGTTATTCAGCTTGTCGACATACCCGGCGTGGTGCTTGCCGTAGTGGTATTCCATCGTCTCCCTGGAGATGGCTGGGGCGAGGGCGTCCTTTTCATAGGGCAGGGGGGGAAGGTCGAATGCCATTTTGCTCTCCGCATTGGTCGGGTTCGTTCGCTCTGCCGGGTTAACCGCCAGCGCCGGGCGAAGTTCCGCGCGCCACTCATGTCGGGGCGAACAGCAACGGTCAGCCGAATCGGATCTTGGCGAGCAGAATGGTCCCCGACAGTCCCAGGGAGACGAGGTTGGCCAGGATCACCGCCAGCCGGCCGGTCAGAAACCCGTATGTCGCCCATAGCGCAAATCCGGTGACCGTGATGGCAAACATCCGGAGCGATATGGACGACGTGTCCCGCGTTTTGACGATCTTGACGATCTGCGGCACAAAGCTGATGGCCGACAGGGTGCCCGCGCAGATGCCCAGCGCTTCGATCATCCAGTCCGACATCCATTCCTCTCAAAATCAGTTGGGCCGAACGCGAAACGGCCGCCGCTGAGCCAGCGACGGCCGTTCCGAGGGCAGGCGGTCTTCGACCGCGCCGGAAGCACCATTATCGGGCGCCGCGGCGCGCGAAGCCGAAGATCAGCGACAGCACCAGCAGCACCAGGAAGACGAAGAAGATGATCTTCGCGATGCTGGCGGCACCGGCCGCGATCCCGCCAAAGCCGAAGACAGCGGCGATGATCGCGATAACGAAGAATACACGCGCCCAATAGAGCATGACGTGTCTCCTTTTTACTCTGGTCCCCAGCCTTCGTTACTTGCCGGCGTGACCGTTTGTCTGCATTCGTGCGGTGAGTGTGCTCATCAAACCGCGCAAAGAGCGATAAGTTCCATCCAGGCTATTTTTCTCCGCCGATGGATATCTCGAGCTTCTTCGTGTCGGAGCCGAGATTCCCGTTGAAGTAGAGGAACCCGAG
Source organism: uncultured Rhodospirillaceae bacterium (assembly GCA_964350225.1). GTDB lineage: Bacteria > Pseudomonadota > Alphaproteobacteria > Bin65 > Bin65 > CAYGKX01. The sequence goes on from CAYGKX010000243.1 coordinate 5,325, forward strand.
GCCGACGACGGCGACGAGCAGCGCGCCGACGATGAAGTAAAGGGCGCCGCTCGCGCGCGGGCTGGCTTTTTCAGCCATGGATCTGCACTCCGGTCGTGGTTGCGATGGCGGGTGAACGCGGAAGCCATGGATCGGGTTCCGACAGAATGTACCCGCAGCCCGTTTCCGGCCGCCCGCGGTGCCGAGAAATGAGAATCCGAAGGCGACGCGGGCAGTGTGGCGCTTTGGCTACACGTGCCCGGAATACCGCCGATCTCTTGCGAATTAAGCTTAGATTAACTCCGCTCCTTCAACGATCATTTAGAAATATCAGGGATAGATTACCCGACGTCGGACAGAGATATCAGTGAAGAATCACAGGAATGTAACAAGTTAGGTTTGCCTGCACGTAATTGCCTGGGGTGAGGCAACGACGTGGGAAACCGGCATTGGAGCCTGAAGCATGACCACCGTTTCCGGTACCGACCGCAGCAAGAAATTCATTGGGGGTAAGAAGATGAAGGGGCGTTTTTCACGTCTTAAGATTGCACTTCTGGCATCGACGGCGATTGTGGGGCTGGCGTCTCTCGGCGCAGCAGACGACGCGATCGCGGCCTGTAGCAATGGCACGTCCTACGATAATAACGTCAACCTGTTCGGTGGAACCTCGAACATCACGTCGGGGTCGACCAAACATAATTTTGGCTCCGGGACGATCAATTTTAACGGTACCTACTCGGTGAGCGGCGAATGCATCTTGTATGTTCGCAATATCACAGGGCTGTCGACGTACAACGTGAACGGGAATGTAACGACCGACGACAGCCAGGGCATCAAGATCGACGGCGCGCTGGGTTATGGCATCAACATCAATGGCTCGATAACGGTTGCGCCGGGCGGCACGGCCTTCGTCGGCGGCGGCGGCTCAGAGTTCTTCAGCGTCAACGACGGCGGCATCGTCAATGGTGATGTCGATGGCAATGGCGGCCTCGATACGCTGACCTTGAACGGCGCCACGGTAATCAACGGCAACGTTAGCGACTTCGAAATCGGCATCATCGACGGCAATGCCGCGATCATCGGCACCGGGACGTCCAATATCAGCGTCACGACGACGCTGACCGACGGCAGCAGCCTGACGATCGGCGGGGCCGGCCACGACTTCTCGACCGCGAGTGTCATCTTCCTGGGCGACGGCACGCTGCAGGTGAACGCCGACCAGACCTTCACCTATTGGCCCGATCCCG
>CAYGKX010000244.1:0-6529 GCA_964350225.1 uncultured Rhodospirillaceae bacterium
CCGAGAAAGCCAGGAAAGCCGTTGGTTTCTTGGTATCGGCGAAGTCCCGCTCGACGACCTTTCCGCGCAGTGGCTTTCCGTTGACGGTGACCTCCGCGTCGAAAGCGTCGACGAAGAGGCTGTACATCTCGTGCTTGCCGGTCGGGCCCTTCTCGGGCGGCATGTCGACCGCGAAGGGCGTGCCCAGCTCTTTCCACGTCATCCGTACCTCGTAGTCCGACGAGGTCACGATCTCCGAGTACTCTGTCCGCGTGTCGCCTTCGCGCCGGACGTCAGTCAGCGGCAGGTAGGTCATCGCCTTGATGCCGGGCGATACCCGGAAGGAGGCGAAGTTCGAGAAGAACTCGGCGACCAGATAGCGCGCGAGTTCCATGTTGTCGGCGATGCAGAAGTTGGTGACCTCCGGCAGTCCCTTCTCGACACCCGGCTCGTCCAGAAGGATCACGCCATGGCCCCGGCCATAGGGCGACCAGGTGATCCGGTAGAAGGTCATCAGGCCGGTCCAGGGGCCGTCCTGGGTGTCCTTGAGATAGATGCCGGGGTTTTCGCCGGTCCAGGCGACGGCTCCGGGATGGATGGGGCTGTTCGGCATGGTTCTTCCTTGTCGTTTCCGGCGCCGTCTGTCCCCGCTTGCGGGGGCTTGGGGCGGTGCCGGTCCTTGGACGGGTTGGGCTTCGTCGGTTACTCGGCGGCCTCCGCTTGCAGGCTGCCGGCGTAGTCGTGGATACGTTTCTCGACCTGCGCCTTGCGGTCGTCGGCACCGTGGTAGTCGCCTTCGACGATGATCTCCGTGATACGGCGACCGACTTCCGCCTGACGCGCTTCGTCGTCGCTCGGATCGACCGGGACCTGCACGACCGTGTCGTGGCAATAGGTCGGCACATGACCCTGGCTGTTGCGGATCGTCGACTGGGTCGGCATCTCGCCGCGCTCGACCTTGGCGATCTCCCGCGCGAGCAGGCGGCGCAGCATGACCACGCCCTTGTCGCAATATGTCAGATGCTCGAGCGCATGACGGGCGATCGGCCGTTGGGAGACCTGGGCATCGTAGTCGCCCGGGATCCGCTGGCGGTCCTCATAGGTCCGTTCTCCGTTCTGGCCGACAAAATCGACCATCCCGACGCCGCACTGGTTGCGGTCGGCGATGCCGAGCGGGTCCTGCTCCGGATGGAAGTGACGCCATCCGATGATCATGCAGTTCTCGTTATCGACGGGGATCGTCCAGCGGGTGATGCCGACCCGGGCGAAGGCCTTCCGCTCCGCCTGGCCGTCCTCCCAGATGTGCCCCACCTGGGCGAGGTTCGGCAGGATGATGTCGTTCGACCGCACCCAGATGTTGTCGTTCCAGCGCCGTGTCGTGACATAGATCATGCCAGTCGGCGTGCGGACGAAGTCCATCTCCGGGATCTCGCCCCAGACGTCGGCGAAGTGCGAAAAGGAGATGCGGGTGTGCAGGAAGACGCCGTGGGCCGGGTCCATGACATTTTCGTGCACCTGCAGCCAGTTGCACGGGTAATGGATCCGGTAGGGGACCAGCTCGTCGCCGGGATACTCGAAGCTGTCGTAGATCGGAAATTCCGGCATCGTTTCCGGCGGACCGAAATAGCCGAAGATCAGGCCCTTGTACTCCTTGGCGGCGTAGGCGGCGTGGTAGAGCTTGTCCTTGAGCGTGCTGCCCGGCGGGTCGCCGGGCGTATCGAGGACCTTGCCGTCCGGGCCCATCAGCCATCCGTGATAGCAGCAGCGCAGGCCGTCGCTCTCGCAAATGCCGAACTCCAGCGACGTGCCCCGATGGGGGCAGTGCAGGTCCAGGATGCCGACGCCGCCGTCTTCGCCATTCTCGCCCCTCATGCGGAAAACGACGAGGTCTTCGCCGAACATGCGCACGCGCTTGGGGAGTTCGCCGACCTCTTCGGACAGGCAGACCGGCTGCCAGACGCGGCGCAGAAGCTCTCCCGCCTTCGAGCCGCGCTCGACATGGGTGAGGTTGGCATTTTCGTCAGGGGTGGGCGGGGCGTGGTAACCGCTGAACGGTCCCGTCAGAAATCCCGATCCGCTGCCCGACATGGCTGTCTCCGTCTCGATCCGTTCCTCTCGGCGCGGCGCCGGCGGTGGCGTCACGCGTCAACGGTCAAAATCGTCGCACAGCGGGCTGTTATAGATACAATCTTATTTTGCGATATATTGAATAGGTTTTTCCTATTCAGGATCGCGGCCCATGCATATCCGCGACCTTCAGGCGAGATGCGGCTCGATCCAGTGAGCGATATCGAACAGGCGTTTCTCGGCGCTGGCGGGTGCCAGGAGCTGAAGACCAAGCGGCAGCCCAAGGGGCCCCTTGCCGGCGGGCAGGGCGATGGACGGTACGCCCATGACCGACCACATGCGGCTGAAGATCGGGTCGCCGGTCGCCGAAAGGCCGGCCGGCGCCTCGCCGGGTGCAGCGGGGGCGAGCACGGCATCCCACGTCTCCGACAGACGCGCGAATGCGTCGCGCGCCGTTGCGGCAACGGCAAGGGCGGCGCAGTAGTCGCCATAGCCGATGGCGAGACCGCCATCGAGCAACTGCTGGATGGCGTCGCTCAGCCCGTCGCGGCGTGCCGTCCGCTCCCAGGCGAGCGCCCGGACCGCTTCGTGGGCCATGACCGTCTTGTGCGCGTCGGTGAGCTCCTCGAAGGGAGCGGGAAGGGCGAGCTCTTCGACGGCGGCACCGGCATCGGCGAGCCGGCCTACCGCACGGTCGAGGGCCTCCCGCATCGGCGGCTCGGCCGCGTCCCATACCGGCGTGCGGCAGATGGCGATGCGCGGCGGGGCGGAGAGGTCCGGGGCCCGGGCGGGCGCGGCGCGGTCGGTCAAGACGGAATGGACGTAGGCGGCGTCCGCCGTATCGCGGGTCATCCAACCGAGGGAATCGAGCGAATGGGCAAGCGGCTTCACGCCCGCCAGGGAGAAGCGGCCGAGCGCCGACTTGAACCCGACGGTCCCGCAATAGGCGGCCGGACGGGTCACAGACGCGGCTGTCTGGGAGCCGAAGCCGAGCGGCACCATGAAATCGGCCACCGCAGCGGCCGAGCCGCTGGAAGAACCGCCCGGTGTGTGGGCAGGATTGTGCGGATTGCCGGTCGCGCCTGGCTGGAAATAGGCGAACTCGGTCGTCACCGTCTTGCCCAGTATGACCGCACCCGCCTCGCGCATCAGTGCGACGGTCGCCGCGTCGCCCGCCGGCCGGTGACCGTCGTAGATCGGCGAGCCGTAGCCCGTCGGCATGTCTGCGGTGTCGAAGATGTCCTTGATCGCGACCGGCACGCCATGGAGCGGCCCTTTGGGCGGTCCGGCGTCAAGGGCGCGAGCCTGGGCGAGCGCCGCCTCGGCATCGAGGTGAATCCAGGCGTGAACCGCTTCCTCCCGCGCCGAAATCCTGTCGAGACAGGCCCTGGTCGTTTCTTCGGCCGACAGTTCCCGGCGGCCGAGACGTTCCGCCAATTCGACCAGGCTCAGCTCGTTCGCATCCATTTATCTTCCCCTGTGACCGTCGCGGTAGGCGGCGAAGAGTGGGGCGCTCCCCATCCCGCGGCAAGCCCTCATTGGAGAAAGGGGTTCATGCGATGACACCCGGCGCCCCCAATTTCACACTGAAACAGATCCACTATTTCGTGACTGTGGCGCGGCTCGAAAATGTCAGCCGGGCGGCCGCGGAGCTGAACATCTCGCAGCCGTCGATCTCGGCGGCCATCGCTCAGCTCGAGGCGGAGCTCGGGATCAGCCTCTTCGTCCGGCACCATGCGCGCGGGCTCTCTCTCACGGCTGCGGGGCGGCGCTTTCTGCGGGCGGCCCAGCGCCTGATGAAGGAGGCGGGGGCGCTGAGCACTTTCAAGTCCGAGTTGAGCGCAGAGATCGCCGGCGATCTCGAGTTCGGCTGCATCCTCACCCTGGCACCGCTACTCACGCCCTCCGTCATGGCGGAGTTCACGAAGATCTATCCGGAGGCCCGCCTGTCCTGCCAGGAGCTCGATCACGGCCTCCTCGTTGAGAAGATTTCCGAGGGAGAACTTGAGCTTGCGGTGGTCTATGACCTGGGCATTCCCGACGGTTTCGAGTTCTCCGTCCTGTCCCATTTTCCGCCCTATGCCGTCGTGCCGGAAGGTCATCCGCTGGAACGGCGCGGCTATGCCCGGCTGGCGGAACTGGCCGACGAACCAATGATCCTCCTCGACCTTCCCCATACCTCGGACTACTTTCAGGCGATCTTTCGCGACCGGGGGATCGAGCCGAACATCCGCTACCGGACGGCGTCGCCGCACATGGCCCGGTCGCTTGTCGGCAACGGCATGGGCTACTCGCTCTTCAATGCACCGCTCCGGAACGACCGCTCGCTCGACGGCCGTCTCCTGCGGCCGATCACGCTACTGGACGCGCTCCCGCCCCTGACCCTGGGGGTTGCCTGGCTGCGGAACGCCCATCCGACACGCCTGGCCGAAACCTTTCGGCGCTTCCTCATCCACTCTCATTCCGGGATGCTGCCCTGATCCAGATGGCCTAACGCGGCGCTGAAGTCCCTGTCACCGAACGGGGGAGAGGAGGCGTGCCGACGCGCCTAAATCCCGTAGACCCGTTTTGCGTTGTCGCGCAGAAACTTTTGCTTCGGCCCGGGGCGGAGGCCGAGCGACTCGACTTCGCTGCGCATCCGCTCGAAGGACAGGACGGGGAAGTCCGTCCCGAACATCACCTTGTCCTGGCCATAGCTGTCGATGTAGCGGACGAAGCTCTCCGGCCAGTGCTTCGGAGCGTGGGCGTCGGCGACGATGTAGACATTCGGATGCTTCCAGGCCATGGCGATCATCTCGTCGGTCCACGGGATGCCGATATGGATGCCGATGAGTTTGAGTTCCGGGAAGTCGCAGGCGACGCCGTCCAGGGTGATCGGCCGGCCGACGCTGCGCAGCGGGCGGCGCGGCTCGTAGATCAGGGACTGTCCGACCTGAAGCTGGATCGGGATGTCGAGTTCGACGCACTTGGCGTAGATCGGGTACCAGCGGGCATGGTCGGGGGCGAGTTCATACCAGTGCGGATAGCCGTGGGCACCGATGAAGCCATATTCCTCGACCGCGCGCTGAAGTTCCCGGACCGCTGTCATGCCCTCCGTCGGATCGATGCCGGCGAGGCCGTGAAACCGGTCGGGATGAGCCTTCACGGCCTCATAAACCGTTTCGTAGGGCAGGGCCCAGCTGCCGACCAGGCCCGCCTGGCCGATGCGCGCGGCGACGAGAAAGCCTTTCTCGACCCCGGCCGCGTCCATCAGACGCAGGGTTTCCTCGTAGCTGTAGCCCGCCGTTACCCGGCCCTCGCGCCGAAAGGTACCGGTATAGAAGCGCTTGAACCATTCCGGCCGGGTCGCGAGGATTTCCGGCGTGATGGGGTTCACCACCGTGTCGATGGCGGGGATGTCATATTGATCGGCGGGCATGGGCTGGGCTTTCTGCTAGGATGGTCGACTGTAAGACGTCACCGGGAATGTGAGGAGAAACGATGCATCCGTTCGAGATACCCGACGCGCTGAAGGAACGTGTGGCAACCCGGCGCGGGCGGACACATGCCTTCGACCGGATCGACCCGGCCCGGACGGCGCTTCTCGTCATCGACATGCAGCGGACCTTCCTCGACCCCGACGCGCCGTCGGAGGTGCCGGTCGCGCGCGAGATCGTCCTGAACATCAATCGCATCTCCCGTGCCGTGCGTGCGGCGGGCGGGGTGGTCGCCTTTTCGATCGCGACCTTCCCCAAGGGCGTGCCGGGTGGCGGGTGGCAAAGCTTCTTCGACCATATGGTCTCGCCGGAGGTTGCCCGGGCGATCCTCGACGGCCTCGCGCCCGGTGCGCCCGGTCGCGAATTGTGGCCCGAACTGGAGACGGCACCCTCCGACATCATGTTCGACAAGATGCGCTACAGCGCCTTCGCCCGGCACGGCTCCGACATCGACGACACGCTCGCCGCACGGGGCATCGACACGGTGGTCGTCGTCGGCACGATGACGAACCTCTGCTGCGATTCGACCGCGCGGGACGCGATGCAGCTCGGCTACAAGACGATCATGGTGTCCGATGCGACGGCGACCCGGACGGACGCCGAGCATCAGGCGGCCCTTCTTACCTTCATGACCAATTTTGGCGACGTGCGCACGACCGACGACATGATCGCGCTGGTCGAGGCGGGGGGCCAGGCCGCCGCGGCGGAGTAGGGCGCTCCTCACGCGACGCGGACGTTGACGAGCGCCTGGCGTCCCTCGCCCTGCACGACGTCGACGGCCCTCGCCAGTACATCCGGCAGGGCCTCCGGGTCTTCCACCTTTGCGCCCCAGCCCCCGCAGGCCTCGACGACCTGTTCGAAGGCCGGCGAGGGGGAGAGGGAGGTGAGCGGCATCCGGTTCGCCTTCGCGCCCCGGCCGTCGGGATACATGGCCCGGGTTGCCCGGTCGACCGCACCCCACCTCTCGTTGTTGAAGACGACGGTCAGGATCGGCAGGCCATAGGCGG
>CAYGKX010000245.1:0-4651 GCA_964350225.1 uncultured Rhodospirillaceae bacterium
CCGGCACCCTGGTGACCGGCGGCTCGAGCGGCGCCTCGCAGATCCTGCACGGCCCGTTCCTCCGCCTCGGCATGCGCTTCTAAAGCGCGAGGCGGCAACGCTCTCCCGGAAACCCCGGCCCTCGCGGCCGGGGTTTCTTCTTTCCGGGGATGATCTTCCAGATCAGGGACGGCCGGGGCCGTCAGCCGGGACACGCCATTCGCGACGGCGCGCCAACACCTCCCCCGGCCGCCACAAGCGGCGTCTTCCCAATCAGCCGATACTGCGCCCCTGGCCGGCCCAGTAGGGTGCGCGCAAGACGCTCTTGGCGATCTTGCCGGTCGCGGTCTTGGGCAGGTCGTCGACGAAATCCGCGCTGCGGGGGACCTTGTAGCCCGCGAGGTGATTGCGGCAATGAGACTGGATCGCCGCCAGGTCCAGCGCACCGCCCGCCGCCGCGACGACGATCGCGTGGACCCTCTCCCCCCAGCGCTCGTCCGGCACCCCGATGACGGCGGCCTCCAGGATGCCGGGGCAGGACGCCAGCGCATTTTCGACCTCCGCCGAATAGACGTTCTCGGCACCGGTGACGATCATGTCCTTGGCCCGGTCGACCAGATAGACGTATCCGTCCGCGTCCTGACGCCCGAGGTCGCCGGTCCGGAGCCAGCCGTCCGCGAAGGCCCGCGCGGTCTCCTCCGGCCGGTTCCAGTAACGGCGCATGACGATGGGGCCCTTCACCTGGACCTCGCCGACCTCCCCGACGGGCAGCGCCCGGCCCGCATCGTCGCCGATCTGGACCTGGACCCCCTCGATGGGCCTGCCGCAGCTCCTCAAGCGGTGCGGCGCCGACGCCATCTCACGATGTTCCTTCGGCCCCAGAAAGCAAACGGTATGCGTAGCCTCCGTCTGGCCATAGCCCTGCAGCCAGTCGCAGGCAAGACGATCGAGCGCGCGGGCCAGGACGGCCTCGCCGATCGGCCCCCCGCCATAGAGCACGAGCCGGAGGCTCGACAGGTCCGCCGGATCGACTGCGGGATCGTTCAGGATCATGTTGATCATCGTCGGGGCCAGGGTTCCGACCGTCGCGCCCGTCTCCTTCACCGTCCGGGCGAACCCGCCGGGCGAGAAGGTCGGCAGAAAGGCATGGGCGCCGCCGGCGATCAGCTGGCCCATCAAGGCGCCGAGGTCGGCCAGGTGGAACATGGGTGCCGCGTGCAGATAGACGTCATCCGCGCGGTAGCCGAAGCGCGGCGCGATATGTTCCCCATTGGCCCTGAGGTTTCCGTGGCTGAGCTCGACACCTTTGGGCCGCCCGGTTGTCCCGCCGGTATAGAAGATGCCGACCGTGTCATCCGGGCCGGCCGGCGCGATGGCCGCGGGCCGGGCCGTCGCGACCTCGGCATCCCACGCGTCGCCGCCGCCCTCGGCGAAGGTCACCGTCTCCGCCGTGGGGCGCCGGTCGCCCAACGCGTCGCCGAACATCTCGTGCAGGAGGAGGAGACCCGCACCGCTGTCCGACAGGAGAAAGACAAGTTCTTCCGGGTGCAGCCGGTAGTTCAGCGGCACGGCGGTGAGGCCGGCCCGGGCGATGCCGAAGAAGGTCTCGAAGAAACGGCGGCCGTTGGGGGCGATCAGCGCGACCCTGTCCCCCGGCACCAGTCCCCGCGCCCGCAGCGCGCCGGCCACGCGCGCCACACGGTCGTCCAGGGTCGCCCAGTCGGTATCCCCGGCATACGGGTCTCGGATCGCCGGGGCGTCCGGCGCAGCCGCCGCGCGGTCCGCGATCAGGGCTGACAGGTTCATGGCGGGCTCCTCTCCGGACGCTTCCTCCCGACGGGGAGAGTAGAGGCGCCCCTGCCCCGGAAACAAGCGCTCAGGCGGTGCGGGCGTTGTCCTTGCCGAGGTCGCGGAAGGCATCGTAGGTCGACAGGAAGACCCGGCCCGGCGTGAGGTGGTCGAGGAAGTCGGTGCGCTTCAGCCGGTCCATGACCGGCCCTTTCACCTCCGCCAGATGCAGGACCGTACCCGCTTCGTGCAGTCGGTCGGCGAGATCCTCCAACATCTCCAGCGCACTCGTATCGATTTCGTTCACTGCGCTGCAGACGAGGACGAGATTGACCACCGCGGGCCGCTCGGCGAGCAGCTTGAGAAGGCGCTCCTCGAGATACCGTGTGTTTGCGAAATACAGGCTCTCGTCGACCCGGACGATCAGGAGGCTGTCGATCGTCCTCACCTTGTGCCGTTCGACATTGCGGAAATGCTCGGTGTCGCCGACCTGACCCACAACCGCCATATGCGGCCGGCTGGTCCGGTAGAGATGGAGGAGCAGCGACAGGCCGACCCCGACGACGATGCCCAGTTCGACGCCGATGGCGAGCACCGCGACGAAGGTTGCGGCGTGGGCGAGCGCGTCGGGCTTGTTGTAGCGCCAGGCGATCCGGGGCGTGCGCAGATCGATGAGTTGCGCGACCGCGACGACGATGATGGCCGCCAGGACGGCGCGGGGCAGGAAGAAGAGAAGCGGTGTCAGGGCGAGGATGGTCGCCGCGACCAGCAGCGCCGTCAGGATCGAGGCGAGGGGCGTGCGGGCGCCGGCGGTGAAGTTGACCATCGACCGGCCGAAGCCGCCGGCGACCGGATAGGCCCCCGTGACCGAGGCTGGCGGCGCCCAGGGCGATGAGCTCCTGGCTGGCGTCGATCCTCTCCCGCCGGCGGCTGGCGAGGGCGGTGGCGACGGAGACGCTTTCGAGATAGCCGACGAGGGCGATGAGGGCGGCGGCGGGCAGCGCGTCGCGCCACAGGGCGCCGTCCAGAGGCGGCAGTTTCAGGGGCGGGAGGCCGGCCGGAATGGCGCCGACGACCTTGACGCCTTCCACGTCTCCATTGCCGCCGCTCAGCCCCAGCACCCAGACGGCGACGGTGCCCAGGACGACAACGAGAAGCGGGCCTGTCTTTGTCAGGGCGTCGACCCACCCCCGGGGCAGGCCCGCCCGCGCCAGGGCGCGGCCCATCGGTTTGCGCGACAGGAGCATGATCGCGATCGCTGCCGCGCCGATGGCGGCGGTCGCCAGATGAATATCGGGAACCTGCCGGACGGTTTGCCAGACCGCCTCGATAAAGCTCGTCCCGCGCGGATAATCGATGCCGAGCAAGGGTTTCAGCTGGCCGACGGCGATCAGGATCGCCGCGGCACTGGTGAAGCCGGAGATCACCGGGTGGCTGAGGAAATTCACGACAAAGCCCAGCCGGGCGATGCCGAGGACGAGCATCATGCCGCCGGACAGGGCCGCGAGAACGAGGGCGATCGAGAGCGCGTTGCCATGGCCGGCAGCCGCCATGTCGGCAGTCGCGGCGGCGGTCATCAGCGAAGCGATGGCGACGGGCCCCACGGCCATGGACCGGCTGGTGCCGAACAGGGCGTAGATCAGGACCGGGACGACACTGGCATAGAGACCCACCTGCGGCGGCAGCCCCGCCAGCAGGGCATAGGCCATGCCCTGCGGAACGAGCATGATCGCGACGACGATCCCCGCGATCAGGTCGCCTGGGAGATCTTCGCGCCGATAGCCGGGCAGCCAGGCGAGGATCGGAAGCCAGCGCGTCATCGCCGTCAGGCGCCGGCCTGTGACCCGCCGGACGCGTCTTCGGACGTCGCGTCGGCCCCCGTTCCCCCGGTTCCGGCCCCCGTCCCGTCCCCGGTCCCGTCCCCGGTCCCGTCCCCGCCCCCGGCCCCGGGCGCACAGAAGATGTTGTAGAGAACGTGAATGATCTGGGCGGCGGCCTCGCTCGACAGCGAATAGAAGATCGACTGCCCGGCCCGCCGGGTCGTCACCAGCCCCTCCTGCCGCAGCCGGGCGAGATGCTGCGACAGGGGCGACTGTCCAAGCCCGATGAGGTCCGCGAGCTCACCCACCGACTTCGACCCGTCGGCCAGCTGGCAGAGGATCATCAATCGATGTTCGTTGGCGAGCATCTTCAAGAGACCTGCCGCGTTCCGTGCCGCTTCGGCCATCTTCTCCGGTTCCACCTTCATCGTCGGCGCCTCCTGCGGGGCTATGAGCCCTCTTAGATTAGGAATATCTAATTTAGTTATTGCTAATTTAGAAATCTTGAATATATCTGTCAAGCGAAACCATCGACGAAGGAGGAGACGATGACCCGCCCACGCGTGACAACCTTCTTTCACGAACCGACCTTCACCGCCTGCCATGTCGTGGTCGAACCGGATGGGAACGCCTGTGCGATCGTCGACACGGTGCTCGATTTCGACCCTAAGTCGGGCCGCACCTCGACCGAACATGCGGACAGGGTGATCGACTTCGTGACCTCCCAGGGCCTGAAGGTCGAATGGCTGCTGGAGACCCACGCCCATGCCGACCATCTGACGGCGTCGCCCTATCTGAAGGAAAAGCTGGGCGGCAAGGTCGCCATCGGCGAGCATATCCGGACCGTTCAGGACGTCTTCGGCGGCGTGTTCAACGCCGAGCCGGGCTTCGCCCATGACGGGTCACAGTTCGACCATCTGTTCAAGGACGGTGAGACCTTCGCGATCGGTTCCATGGAGGCGCGGGTGATGCACACCCCCGGGCATACGCCGGCCTGCCTCACCTATGTCATCGGCGATGCCGCCTTCGTCGGCGACACCCTGTTCATGCCCGACTACGGCACG
>CAYGKX010000245.1:4661-6066 GCA_964350225.1 uncultured Rhodospirillaceae bacterium
GGCGACGCGGCGACCCTTTATCGGTCGATCAAGAAGGTCCTGTCGCTGCCGCCGGAGACACGCATCTTTCTCTGCCACGATTACAAGGCGGAGGGCCGGGACGAGTTCGTCTGGGAGACGACCGTCGCCGACGAACGGGCCCGCAACAAGCACGTCCATGACGGCGTGACGGAGGCCGAGTTCGTCAAGATGCGGACGGAGCGCGACGCCACCCTGGAGATGCCGGTCCTCATCCTGCCTTCGGTGCAGGTCAATATGCGTGCGGGGCACTTCCCGCCGCCGGAGGACAACGGAACCTCCTATCTCAAGCTTCCCCTCAACGTCCTTTAACACCAGGAAAAGCGCGCCCGGCCAACGGGCGCGCGCCGCGCGGGAGGTGCGCCATGACCGTCAAACTCGTAACCGACGACTTTTCCGTATCGCCCCAGATCTCCGTCGACGACGTCGCCGACCTCAAGAAAAGGGGCTTTCGCAGCATCTTCAACGCCCGCCCCGACGGCGAGCAGGACGGCCAGCCGACGGGCGCCGAAATCGAGGCGGCGGCGGCCGCGGCCGGGCTTGCCTATCGGCACGTCCCCGTCGTCCCGGGCAAGATCGGGGACGCCGACATCGCCGCGACGCGGGCGGCCCTGAAGGACCTGCCGGGCCCCGTACTGGGATACTGCCGTTCCGGCATGCGGGCCGTGAGCCTGTGGGCCCTGGCCCGGGCGGAAGAGGTCGACGCCGACCGCCTGGTCGCCGACGCCGCTGCTGCGGGCCATGACATCGAGGGACTGCGGCCGCGACTGGCCGCCGCGTCCGGCACCCGGCCGACCGGGGCGGCGAACGAGGCGGTGGAAACCTTCGATGTTCTGGTCGTCGGCGGCGGGGCGGCGGGCATCGCCGTCGCCGCAAGCCTGCTCAAGAAGCGGCGCGTCACGTCTGTCGCCATCGTCGAGCCCAGCGAGAAACATTACTACCAGGCCGGATTCACACTGGTCGGCGGCGGCGCCTTCGATTTCGAGAAGACCGTACGCGACGAGGCGCGCTGCATGCCCCGCGGGGCCAAGTGGATCCGCGCCGCCGTCGAGGCCTTCGAGCCGGAAGCGAACCGCGTCGTCCTCGAGGACGGCGAACGGGTCGGCTACCGCAAGCTCGTCGTCTGCCCCGGCCTCAAGCTCGACTGGCACAAGGTCGAGGGCCTCTGGGAAACCCTGGGCAAAAACGGCGTGACGAGCAACTACCTGCCCGGCATGGCCCGCTACACCTGGGAACTGATCCAGGCGACGAAGGGCGGCACAGCCCTCTTCACCCAGCCGCCGATGCCCATCAAATGCGCCGGCGCACCGCAGAAGATCATGTATCTCGCCTGCGACCACTGGCGCCGCCAGGGCACCCTGGATGATACCCATGTCGCGTTCGACAA
>CAYGKX010000245.1:6076-6474 GCA_964350225.1 uncultured Rhodospirillaceae bacterium
CCTTCGAACGGAAGGACAGCGAAGGGAACGTCGAGACGGTGACGAAGTCCTTCGACATGATCCATGTCTGCCCGCCGCAATGCGCGCCGGACTTTGTCCGGTCGAGCCCGCTGGCCGACGACGCCGGTTGGGTCGCGGTCGACCCCGAGACGCTACGCAGCACGAAGTTCGACAATGTCTATGCGCTGGGCGACGTCTGTTCCGCCCCCAACGCCAAGACGGCGGCGGCGGCGCGCAAGCAGGCGCCGGTGGTTGTGCACAATCTGATACGGGATCTCGACAATACCGGCGCCGAGGGCGTCTATGACGGCTATGGCTCCTGCCCACTGATCGTCGAGCGCGGGAAGGTGATCCTGGCGGAATTCGGCTATGGCGGAAAGTTGCTGCCGACCTTCCCG
>CAYGKX010000246.1:0-2561 GCA_964350225.1 uncultured Rhodospirillaceae bacterium
GTTGAAGGTGCCCGCGCCAATGGTGACGGTGCCGCCGATACCAACGATGTCGATGCCGTTCTGGATGGACGCGCCAAGGAAGACGTTGACCTGGCTGGGCGCATTCGCGGCCGCGGTCACGATGGTCGCGGCGATGGTGCTGTTCAGGTTGACAGTGCCGGCCTGGAACTCGACCAGGCCGTTGATCATGGCGACACCGGCGTCGATGTTGATTATCCCGGCTGAGATGTTTCCGCCAAGGTCGTCGTCGGCGACGATGGTGAGCTTGTTCCCGCTCATGTCGACGGTGCCGCCGGTCTCGAACGTGATGACGCCGCTGCCGGTGCCGGTGCCGCCCGACGAGGTCATCAGGGTGACGTCGCCAAGGCCCAGGTTGGCGTTGAGGGTCGCGTAGCTGATCTCGCCGACGCCCGCCGCGCCCACGACGATATTGAGGGTCGTCGGATCGAGGAGGAGCGTGCCGGCGGTGCCGTTCACCGCGCTGCGGTCCGCAAGGCCGTCGAAGGTCAGTACGTTCTTGCCCGATACCTCGACGAAGCCGCCGTCGCCGCTCTGCGCCCCGCCGCGCGCGGTGATGAGACCATAGAAGGTCGTCGTATCGTCCGACCAGACGACGACGTTGCCGCCGTTCCCCGTATGGGTTGCGTCGGCGCTGATGACGGCGCCGCGGTCGACGCGGGTGTCGGTCGAGTTGCTGGCCGGCCGGTTGCCCGCGGTCGTGGCACCGGTGCCCCGGGCGCCGCCGCCGATCTGAACCCGGCCGCCGCCGGTGCGGCCGGAAACGTTGACCCGCGCGGTCGAGCGCAGGCGCACCCGGTCGCCGGTCACGGTGACCCGGCCGCCCTTACCCTGGGTGTTGGACGCGTCGAGGGTGCCGGAGACGTCGACGCCGCCGCCGTTGCCGATCAGGTCGATGGACCCGTCGGCATTCTGACGGACCCCGCGCGCCTGCACGACGCCGGACATGTTGATGACGTTGTCGACGACGTTCTTCGCCGCGTTCGCCGTGATCAGGACCTTGCCGCCATCCGCGGTGATCCGCCCGCTGTTCTTGACCAGCGCGGAGCCGTCGCCGAAGACGTCCTTCTTGACCTTGTCGTTGACCGCAAGATGCACAAGACCGTCGCCATAGAGGTCGATCGTGAAGGTGTTGCCCGAGGCGAGCGACACCTTGCCCATGCGGGCGACGATGATGCCCTGGTTGTCGACGCCCGGCGCGACGAAGGCGGCGACGCCGGCGTCGCGCACCGTGATCTGTCCCTTGTTGACGATCTTCGCGTCCGCCTTGCCGGCGATCGAGAAGTTCATCTTGCCGGCCATGAAGTCCCGGTTCTTGATGTCGGCGGTCGAGGCGATGATACCGCCGACGTCGACCCGGGAATTGTGCCCGAAGAACACCCCGTTCGGGTTGACCAGGATGACGTTGCCATTGGCCTTCAAGGTACCGAGAATCTTGGAGACGTTGTTGCCGGTCACCCGGTTGAGAACGATCGCGTGGGATCCGGGCTGAATGAACTGGGTCGTCTCCCCGGCGCCGATCGAGAAGTCCTTCCAGTTGATGATCGCCTTGTCGGTCGTCTGCGTGATTGTGGTGGTCGTGCCGCTGGAACCGATCGTGGCCCCGCCGGCGACCACCGTGCCGCCATGCGGGTTGGCGACAGCCGCGCCCGGGACGACGATCGCGCCGGCCGCGACAACGGGGAGCAGCCGGCGGGCCCAGGCCCCGGACATGGGCCCGGCATTTCTCGCTGCCGACGCCCCGCCCACGTGCCGGGTTTTCACCATTCGGGCATCGGACTGGACGGATCGATCGGCCCAGGGCGCACCACCGCGCAGGGTTCGCTGTTCCGATCGGGACGCGCGGGGCGCCTCGCGACGGCGCTGGCTTTCGACGCGGCGGCGATAGCGCCTGTTTTCCGGATCACCCTGCATGACGTGCCCCTTGGACGCATGTCGCCCGGCGGGCGATTGCCCTGACCGAGCCGGAAGAGACGTTGAACTGAATATTAACTAAACAGAATTTCATGTCGGTTTCGTCCCATGGTCTTCCTCCTGGCCGCCGTCAGTAACGGGCGGTCAGCGCGAAGAAGAAGCGCCAGCTGCGGTTCTTCGTCCCCAAAGTCGGATTCTCGTTGATAAAGGGCTTCGCGGCCTCGACCTCTCCGGATACGTACTTTCCCAGGTTGAATCGCAGGCCGAAGCCGAAACTCGCAGCCTGATCGTAGGCCGGATCGGCATCCTTTTCTTTCTGCCAGACCTTGCCCCAGTCGATGAAGGCAAAGAGCTGGAAGTCGAGCTTCCAGGGCAGGAACTTGGGCGGCAATGTGTCGGAGAAGCGCAATTCGCCCTTCACGGCGAGGCCGTGATCGCCGGTGATCGTAGAGCTGTCGAAGGCCTGGCCGAAGCTTCGGCCGCCAAAGCCGAACTCTTCGGAGGACAGCAGATTGGTCCCGGCATACTGGCCGGTCACCGCCACGAGAGCGGAGATCCGGCGATAGATATACTGGTTGCGCTGGATCAGGACGGTCAGCTTGGAATAGTTCGTCCGACCGCCCGCGCGG
>CAYGKX010000246.1:2571-6448 GCA_964350225.1 uncultured Rhodospirillaceae bacterium
CGCCCCCAGGATGTCGAATCCCTTGTGGAAGGTCAGGTCGACAAGGGTCACGCCACGCAGCCGGTCGACCTGATCGTAGGTCATGCCGACCCGCACCTGCCGCGTGCGGTCGCTCGACAGCGAGGTGCCGAGCAGGTCGTTTTCGCTCTGCCGCCACTCCGTCGTGACATGGACATACAGATTGCGGGCCCGGCTGCGGATCACCGGATAGCGGCCGATGCCGGCGATCGAGAAACTGGTCCCCTCGATCTCGAACTGCTTGAGCGTGAATCCAGGCTTCGTCTTCGTATAGTTGGCGACCAGCTCGAACGTCAGGCCGTCGGTGCCCACCGGTCGCTGGTGGCGGATCTCGTAATAGCCGAGTTCCCGTGTCTCGAAGATCGACGACATGAGCCGGATGGTCGTGCGGTCGCCCAGCCGGAAAAGCGAGTTCAGGGCGCCGCCGACCTCCAGCTGATAGGGACCGAGGAAGCGCGAACCGCGATTGTCGAACGTCGCCCACAGGTCATAGGTCTTCTCGCGGATATCCATGATCAGGTCGGCCGCGCCCGGCTTCGTCTTCGACGGCTTCAGGATGCCCTTCACGGTGAGACCGGGAACGTCGTTTGCGAGCAGGAGATAGCGCTCCAGCGCCTTGCGGGTGAGCGGCTTCTCTCGCGCGATCTTGTTGCCGAAAGCCTGGATCAGCCCGACGTCATGCTGGCCCAGCACCGAGGCGCCCTGCATGACGACCTTGTCGATGTGGCCTTCGACGACATGGATCCGCACGACGCCGCCCGCAATCCGCTGCCGCGGCACGACCGCCTGGGACAGAATAAAGCCCGCGTTGCGGTATACCGCCGTGATCCGGTTGGCGAGGGTGAAGATGTCCGCCAGCGATACCTTCTTTCCGACCATGCCCGCATAGAGCGGACGCAGCCGGGCCGCCGACACCGCGGTCGACCCGGTGATCGTGATCGCCTTGAGGTCGAAGGTGATCCGTTTGAGCCGCTCGTCGACCTTCTTCTTCGGGTCGGTCCGCGGCACCACGACGCCGCCACCGGTGCGCCGCTTGGGAATTGGCGCAACCTGATCGCGCACCCGGCTGGGATCGATGATAGCGGGAATGTTCTGAGCCGACGCGTCCGTGAAGGAAGCGACGGTGATGGACGCCGCAGCGAAGGAGGCGGCCAGGAGAACCGCCGCGGAGATCTGACGCGCCGAGATCACGGACGACGGCAGATGCCGTGTCGGAAGCAGGCTCCGGGAACGCCTTTCGATCGCCGGAGCCGTTTGGCCCGGCGCGCGGTCCGACGTCTCACAATCGGCAATCTCGCGGCCGGCAATCTCGCGGCCGGCAATCTCGCGGCCGGCAATCTCACGCGGGCCGCTGCGTTGCGTGACCGGAATCCGTCCGAGACCTCCCACCGATCCCGAGCCTGCTTGCCCCATCGTCAAACCGTCCCCTCTCCCATGGGCCGCGAACCCTCCCGCCGCTGGGTCCGACCCCGGTTGGTCCTGGACAATCGATGCGTGTCCCTTTTTGGGAGACGCATCCTCCGTGGTACATCACCGCCGCGTTCCGTTGAGCGAACTCTTGACGGTCGTTCGGAGTATTAACAGTTTCTTAGGCCTAATCAATCCTAAAGAATTGCCCGGGCCATCGAACTTTTCGGGGGCAGCCATGAAAGATGAGGAAGTCCCGCGAACGGGGAGGCTGACAGGAAACCGTTGATCCGACTTGGTTAATTCGTCAGGCGCGGGTCTCGAGGCCGCTTTCCAGCGCGTCTTCGATGCGGCTTCGGCGGCTGTGCGCCCAGGCCCAGGCGCCGACGACGATCGCGGCGCCGATCAATACCGGAAGTTGCAATCCGGCGAATTCCGACGCCGCACCCATTGCCAGCGCGCCGAGCGCCGGACCGCCCCGGAATATCAGGCCGTAGAGGCTCATCACCCGCCCGCGCATGGCGCCGTCGACGGAGAACTGAAGCAGGGTCTGCGCGCCGATACCGGCCCCGACCATGAAGGCCCGCGAGGCGACGAGCGCCGGCAGCGCGACCCAGAGGCTGTCGGTCGCGGCGAAGAGGGCCGTGACCGCCGCAAGCCCGAGAGTGCTGATCAGGGCGATCCGGGTCAGGCCCCGCGGCTCCTTCCGGCCGGCGAGCCAGAGGCCGCCCGCGACCGCGCCCGCGCCGATGGCCGAGGTCAGGATCGCGAGCCCCTCGGCGCCCGCCGCGAAGACCCGGTCGGCGAAGCCGGGGAGGAGTTCGATAACCGGCCGGGCGCCGATACAGACGACGAGAAGCAGGAAGAGCACCGGTGCGATTCCGGCATGGGTCGCGGCATAGCGCAGCCCATCGGCAAGATCGCCCAGCAGGTTGCGATCCGATCGCCGGGTCTCGGTCGGACCCGTCAGCCGGATGCGCGACAGGGCGTAGAGGAACCAGGTGAAGGTCACCGCATTGGCGAAGAAGGCCCAGGCGACGTCCGCCGCGACGATAATGGCCCCGGCGGCCGCCGGCCCGATGAAGCGGGCCGTATTGAAGACGACGGAGTTGATTGCGATCGCCGCCGGCAGGTCCTCGCGCGGCACGAGGCTCGGCACCATCGCCAGGCGCGCCGGCTGGTTGAAGGCGACGACGACGCCAAGAAAGGCGGACAGCGCCAGAAGCCACCAGATCGTAATGGCGCCGGTAACGGTCAGGACGAACAGGAGGATCGCCTGGCCCATCGCCAGGGTCTGGCTGATCTTGGTCACGCGCAGCCGGTCGAACCGGTCGGCGGCGGCGCCGGCGAAGGGGCCGATCACGACGGTCGGAAACAGGTCGGCGAAGGCGATGATGCCCAGCCAGGTGCCGGAATGGGTCAACTCCCACGCGAGCCAGCCGGTCGCAACCCGTTGCATCCAGGTCCCGATCAGGGAGACGGAGCTGCCGGCCGTGTAGATGCCGTAGTTCGGGTTCTTGAGGGCGCGCAGGATGCCGCGCAGGCCGGAAGTGGCAGTCATTGTCGTCGTCGGTCGGGCGGATCGGCCGCCCTGGATGGGTGATGGGGCGCGGTCAGGCGTCGAAAAAGGCGAGGGTCCGCATCTCGATGCTCTCGCGGGGCGGCGCATCGGCCGGCGCCGTCGGGTCGTCGAAGGAACCGTGCGCGGTAAAGCGCGCCCGCCCGTCCCGGAGCGAGTCGTAGCACTTGAAGACCAGCGCCTCGTGCCGCTCCATCTTCGGGAACCAGTACCAGCGGTGCGCCGGGTTGTGCTTGATGTGATAGATCTCGCCGACCCGGTCCTTGTGACGCCGCTCCGCCGCGATCAGGTCCTCCGGGACCATCGACTGGGCGTCGCAGATGGCGAGCGGCGCGGACAGGACGGTCCCGCGGATCGGCCGCCAGACCTGGATCACCGCCATGCGCTTCTCGAGAAGCGCCTCGGCTTCCTCGGCCGGCAACAGGTCGCGTACCCGCTGCGGGCCCGACCATTCCGTGTAGTCGTTATGGACGACCTTGACCGGCTCGCGCAGCTTCCGGGCCTCCTGCTCGGCCTCGTCGCCGTTGCGGAGCGTGTGGTCGAACACGAGGACCCGGGAGGCGCCGCTGACCTTCTTCACCAGCTCGACGATCTCCGGGTAGTAGACCCGTTTCAGCTCGCCGGGGTCGTAGAAGTCGGACATCCTGGTGTCGTGGCGGACGAGCTCGAAGCCTTCGCGCTCCAGCGACAACTCTCCGACGAGGGGCCGGCCGTCCTGGATCAGCATCGGTTTCTCGTCGAGCTGGCCGGACCGGTTGCGGAGGCGGCCGTCCGGGCCCGAGGAGGCCGTGATCGGCTTGACGCCGGTGTCGATGCTGTAGGTCAGAAGCGCTTCGACCGGCGTCCCGGCCGTGGCCGATCCCGTCGCAGCGC
>CAYGKX010000247.1:0-6443 GCA_964350225.1 uncultured Rhodospirillaceae bacterium
TGTTGGCGTAGGTCCAGTCCTTCGGATGGCCGCCCGATGCCATCGCGGCATTCTCGGCCGGCATCCCGAAGGCGTCCCATCCCATCGGGTGCAGCACGCTGAAACCGCAGGAGGATTTGTAGCGCGCGATGACGTCTCCCATGGTGTAGTTGCGCACATGGCCGATATGGATTCGTCCCGACGGATAGGGGAACATCTCCAGCACGTAGTATTTCGGCTTGGCGGGATCGCGGACAGCCGTGAAGACACCGGCTTCGTTCCAGGCGGCCTGCCATTTCGGTTCGATTGCGGACGGGTCCAGGCGGGACATTGCGCTACCTCGGCTCGGGATCGGACATCTGTTCCGCGGCTTGATAAGCGCGCGCCTTCGCAGCGTCCAGTACAGCTTTACCGTGTCAGAGCGCCGTGTGCTGGATCCGCAATTGGCGGGCACGCGACAGAATCGCGTCCTCGACGGCCCTCACCGTGTCGGGATCGGCCGGTCCGGACCGGGTGGCCAGCGCCACCTTGAGCGAGCGGGCGTCGAGCGCGGGGTCTGTCACGTGAATCGTTGCGCGATAGGCGCGTCCACCGCCAGGCGGCGTACCGTACCCCATGACGATCACGCCCGAGAACGGGTCGACACGCTCGACAGGCAGGAAGTTCAGGATGTCGAGCGAGGCCAGCCACAGGTAGCGGTTCACTTCCAGCGTCGTGTTCGGGTCGTCGACATCGGTGAAAAGATCCCAGATGGTCTCGCGCTGGTTGCCGTCTGCGTCGACGGCCGGATTGAATTCGTCCGGAAGCTCATTGGGGTCCACATCGCCAGAAATACCGCCCCAGCCGCCACAGCCAGAAAGAAAGGCCGCCAGGCACAGCGCAGACGTGATCCGAATTCCCCGAGCGAAGGTCATGCCCACTGCCCCCAAAACGCTATTTTCGCCGTGTCTATCCGAGCCTTGGCGGCCTCACAAGCCTTTAGCCGATCGGCAAGGTTTCGCCACTGTGGCAAAGCTGCACCAAATCTGACAAGCGCATGAAGGCGGTCCGACCTCGCCTTGCATTCGAGCCTCTGCGGAGCGAAACACTTGGCCATACCCAATTCGGATTCCCGGGTTGTGGTGAACTCTTGAGATACACGAGGGAAAACGATGAAAAAGGTTCTTCTCACTTCGACCGCCATGGTCGCCTTCGCGGGCGCCGCGGCTGCTGAAGTCACTCTCTCCGGTTGGGCTGAAATGGGTGTTGCCGGCGGTTCCGGTCAGTCGACTCAGTTCTTCCAGGACGTCGACGTCGACTTCACCCTGTCCGGTGAAACCGATGGCGGCCTGACGTTCGGCGCGAACGTCGACCTCGACGAAGCCAACAGCCTTGGCGATACTTACAGCAACCAAGGCGTTGACATCTTCGTGTCCGGTGAATTCGGCACCGTGACCCTGGGCGACACCGACGGTGCGCTCGACTGGGCCCTGACGGACGCCGCTTCCTGGGGCAACCCGGGCTCGATCGCTGCCGACGACACCGCTCACTGGGGCCGTCCGGACACCTACCTGGACGGTACCGGCGACTATGACGGTCAGATCCTCCGCTACGACTACAGCTATGACGATTTCGGCTTCGCTGTGTCGCTCGAGCAGGACGACGCTTCCGACACGGAACTGGACGATCAGGGCCGCGATCGCTACGACTACAACTGGGCCGTCGGTGCTCGCTGGAACCCGGAACTGGGCGCCGGCACTCTGAAACTCGGCATTGGTTACCAGCAAGCTGACTTCGGTGTTGTCGGCTTCGGCCTGACCGACCTTCAGGTTGGCCAGCTGTCGGACGACATCACTGCCGCCGACTGGACCGACGACGAACTCGACGTTCTGGAATCGCTCTTCGGCTTCCGTCCGCAGTCCAACGAATCCGACCAGCTGACCGTTGCCCTGGGTGATGGCGCCTCCGTTTGGGGTCTGTCCGCTGGCTACGAAATGGACAACGGCTTCTCCTTCGGTGCTTCCTACTCCGATTGGGATACCGACTCCCTCAAGGACGGCATGCACTGGGGTATCGGTGCCGGCTACACCTTCGATGCGTTCACGATTGCTGCCAACTACGGTGAGCACAAGTTCGACTACGAAGGCGGCGACGCCCAGCTGAAAGCCGAAGGCTACGGTATTGCTGCTGGCTACGACCTCGGCGGCGGTCTCTCCGTCCTGGCCGGCTACGGCTACTCCGAAGCCAAGATCTCGGCCTTCGGCGAGCGCGTCAGCACCGATTTCGACACCTACTCCTTCGGTCTGTCGATGTCCTTCTAATCTCCTTCCGGAGATGGATCAGGGAAGAGCGGGCAATTGCCCGCTCTTTTCTTTTTGGGGCGACCGGTGATAGCACGACATGGTGCCATCACAGGGATCCGCCCAATGCTACCACTCAGCCCAGATAAATTTGCCGAGCACTATCAGAAGGCCCGGTCCCTGCACATGTCCGGCCGCCTGGCGGAAGCACGCGCCATCTACGTGACGCTTACCGACAGGACATCCGGACGGTTCGAGCCGTTTTTCCAGCTGGCCGGGATAGCGTGGAAGGAAGGCGATCTCGAGGAGGCTCTGGCGCATCTCAGGGATGCACGGGCGCTCAACCCCGACGAGCCGACGGTGCTCCGCGCCCTGGCCGACGTCCAGTTTGCCCGTGGCGAGACCGCGGAGGCGATCGAGATCCACGAAGAGCTGATCCGGATGAAACCGAAAGATGCCGGGCTGCGCATCGACAAGGCTTTCAAGCTCCAGCGGGTTGGCGAGTTCGTCGCCGCCGAAGAGGAACTCTGGCGGGCACTGAAACTCGACCCGGCACGCGGCGAACCCTATCGCATGTTGGCGCGGAACCGGAAGCTGCGCCCGGGCGATCCGCTGATCGGCAAGATGCGCAAGGCGCTGTCGAATCCCCGGCTTTCGCCCGCCGCCAAGGTGCAGATCGAATTCGCCATGGCAAAGGCGATGGAGGATACCGGGAAATACGACCAGGTCTTCCGCTATCTCCGGCCTGCCAATGCAGCGATGAAAAAGCAGTACCGCTACGACATCCGGACCCGGCTGGCCGAGGTCGACGGTCTGATCGCCGCGTTCAAGGGGTACGATTTCACGACGGCCGGCGCGCCGGACACGGACTTCTCGCCGATCTTCGTTACCGGCCTGCCGCGGTCCGGAACGACCCTCGTCGAACGGATTCTTGCCAGCCATTCCCAGGTCGAGGCAGGGGGCGAGATGCCTTATGCCCTGCGGCTGTCGCTGGCGCTGCTGGATGACAAGAAGAACGGCTTCCGGCCGATTTCCACCCTCTCCACGGAGGAGATCTCGAAGCTTGGGCAGGATTACGAACATGCGGTGCGGCAATCCCGTCCTTTCGGCCGGATCATCACCGACAAGGCGATCCAGCCGCACCTGGTGATGGGTCTGCTCCGTCTCGCCATCCCGGGCGCGCGTTTCGTCGTCGTCCGCCGCGACCCGCGCGACGGGCTCTATTCGATCTACAAGAACATGTTCGCGCAGGGCATGCATCGCTATGCCTATGACCTGAAGGATCTGGCGATCTACTATGCCTCCTTCCTGAAGATGCTCGATTTCTGGCGCGAGGCCATGCCCGGCGGCTTCCACGAGCTGCATTACGAAGAGCTTGTCGCGGATCCCGAGTCGCAGACGCGCGCCCTGATCTCGGCCGCCGTGCTCGGCTGGGAAGAGGCCTGCCTCAGGCCGCATGATTCCGGGGGCGCGGTCCGGACCCTGTCGATGCAACAGGTGCGCGAACCGATCTATCGCAGTTCCTCGGCGATCTGGCGGCGCTACGAGACCGATCTCGCGCCGCTGATCGACGCTTTGAAAGAAGAAGGAGTTCTGCCTGATGGGGCTGAATGATATCCGCGAGAGGATACATGCGGCAGAGCGTGCCGCCGGACGGAAAGAAGGCTCGACCCGCCTGATCGCCGTCTCCAAGAAACAGAAGCTGGACCGTGTCGAGGCGATTCTGGCGGAGGGTCAGCGCATCTTCGGCGAGAATCGGGTGCAGGAGGCGCAGGGCAAATGGCCGGCATTTCGAGAGCGTTTCGAAGGGGTTGAGCTGCACCTGATCGGTCCGTTGCAGACCAACAAGGCCCGCGCAGCGCTCGAACTCTTCGACGTGATCCACAGCCTCGACCGCCCGAAACTGGCCACGACGCTCGCACGTCTCGCGCAGGAGATGGGCGCCTGTCCGCCGCTTTTCATCCAGGTCAATACCGGCGAGGAGCCGCAGAAGGCCGGGGTCCTGCCGTCGGAGCTCGATACCTTCGTTGCCGAAGCGCGCGGCATGGACCTGCCGGTTCAGGGGCTGATGTGCATCCCTCCCGTCGAGGAGGAGGCGTCGCTGCATTTCGCTCTGCTGGCAAAGATGGCGGAGCGGAACGGGCTGGCCGGGCTGTCCATGGGGATGAGCGACGATTTCGAGCGTGCGATCGCGCTCGGAGCAAGCCATATCCGAATCGGCTCCGCGATCGTCGGACCACGCGAAGAGGCCTGAGTGCCCGATCCCGCCGTCGCCGCGGACCGCGCGCCGAAGGCGCGCCCGGCCCCAAGGGTCGTCGATGCCCCCGGCATCGTTGACCGAGGGGGAGCCCTTCGGTCGCGGTTACATGCCGGCTGCTGCCGCGCCGGGACAGGCATGGCTCAATGCACGTGTAGCAAGCTTCCCGGGTGCACGAGGGACGCGATCTGGAAAACGTGATCGCGTCGCAGCGCGATGCAGCCTTCGGTCGGGTGGCGCGGTTTGCGCCAGACGTGAAGAAAGATCGCAGAGCCTCGTCCGGGTTCGGCGTCCGGCCAGTTCCAGTCCGTCGTCAGGATGATATCGTAAAGCGGGTCCGGCCGCCTCAGGCATTCGTGCCGGAAGCCGTGGGGCGCCCGCACGAAACAATTGTAATCCGGGTCCCCGGGATCGTCGGACCACAGATCGCCGGGCAGGATCGGCCTCGCCCAGGAACACGGAGGTTGAACCCGGTCAGGTCGGAAATACACGCCGGTGATCCTGTGGGTTCCGCTCGGCGTCGCGCCGTCGCCTTCGCGCTTGGAGGCGCTCAGGCCGCCGCGACCGATCGCGGCGGGATAGAGCCGGCGACGAAACAGCAGGCCGCGCGGGGTTAGGACCAGATCCTCCGGCGTCACAGCAGATGGCCCGACTTGGCGGCCTTCGTCGCCAGATAGCCGGCATTCTCGCGTGTCTCGCCGACCTTGAGCGGGACGCGGTCGACGACCGCGATGCCCTGTGCCTGCATCATCGCGATCTTGGCGGGATTGTTTGTCATCAGCCGCACTGCGGAGAATCCCATCTCCCGCAGGAGCGCGGCGCCGATGCGGAAATCGCGTTCGTCATCCTCGAAGCCGAGACGGTGATTGGCCTCCACCGTGTCGAAACCCTGGTCCTGCAGCCGGTAGGCGCGCATCTTGTTGGCAAGGCCGATGCCGCGCCCTTCCTGGTTGAGATAGAGAAGGATGCCATTCCCGGCGTCGCCCATGGCCGCCAGGGCACCGCGCAATTGCGGCCCGCAATCGCATTTGAGCGAGCCGAGCAGGTCGCCGGTGAAACAGGCCGAATGCAGCCGCGCGAGCACAGGCGCGGCGCGGTCCGGCTGGCCGACCTCGATGGCGTAATGCTCTTCGCCGCCATCATCGGGGCGAAAGACGTGAAGCTGTCCGGCCCGTGCCAGGGACATCGGCAGGCGCGCGGAGACGACGCGTTCGTAATGCGCCCCGTCCTCGGGTGGCAGGTCCGTCGAGAGGTCGAGCGTCGTGAGGTTGGCAGCACGCGCCGTCCCCGGGCCGTCGACTGGCGCGACAAGGACCGCCGGAAGCAGGCGGGCTTCCTTGGCAAGGGCGATCCCGGCGCGGTGCAACTCGACCGCTCCGCCGCGGTCTGTCCGGAACGGTCCCTTCATCGGCGCGGACAGATCGTCGGCCGGGTCTGCCACGGATTGCGCCCAACCGAGCGTCGCATCCGACGGCAGCACGATCCGGGCGAGGTCGCCATCATAGGCGCGCGCTTTCAGGGTTTCGGCCCGGCGGGCGGTGATCGTAAGGCGCACGGAGCCCATCGCGGCCAGGTCCGCGAACCTCTCGGGTCCGAGCGTCTCGACCGCGACGACCAATGCCGCGTCGGTTTCCAGCTGGAGGCAGACCGGCAGGCCCATGCGAAGGTCCGCGCGGGCGCGGGCGCGGCGTTCGGCGGGGGTCGGCGAAAGCGTCATGAGGACTCGTTAGCTTGGCGAGGGAGCGATATCATGTAACGCAACCGGTCGGAAGTTGAAACAATTCGGCCCTGGCGCACACATCGACGTGAGAACGATGACGCATTTCTTGTCGATTGCGTCATTGGTCCGCATCTGCGCTTCAACAAACAAGGGGAAATGGCATGGCAAATCTGAAAAAGATCCTGCTCGTCGATGACGACGAGGACCT
>CAYGKX010000248.1:0-6438 GCA_964350225.1 uncultured Rhodospirillaceae bacterium
CTCCACGATGGAGAAGGAGAGCGCGTTCAGCGCCTCCGGCCGGTTCAGGGTGATAAGGGCGACCGGCCCCTTGGTCTCGTAGATGATGGTTTCGAAGGCCATCCTGACACTCTCCCATATTGCCGACGGCCCACCGGCCGTCGCATCTTCGGTTGATTGATTATGTCGTGGTAAGGGCACGGGCGCCGTACGCGGGCGGCCGCGGAAAAGGCGGTCCGGCGGGATCGCGGCGGGCCGGCGGATCCGGCCGGGCGGCCGCGTGTGAGGCGCAGAACATGGTCGCGCTTTTACCTCAGCGCTGCCGCCGCGGACAATAGAAAGTCGAGCGGTTGGACTGGACCATCCGGCGCACCCCGCCGGTCGCCGCCACATCGCAGTCGCAGCCGGGGCAGGGCTCCCCCTCCCGGCCGTAGACCGCCCAGGCATGCTGGAAGTAGCCCAGTTCTCCGGTCGGCTGGACATAGTCGCGCAGGCTGGACCCGCCGGCCGCGATGGCCCGTTCGAGAACCGTCTTGACGGCGGCGGCGAGCCGTTCCGCCCGGTTCCCCTGCACGCTCGCCGCGAGGCGCCGGGGCGACAGGCCGGCATGGAACAGGGCCTCCGAGATGTAAATGTTGCCGAGGCCGGCTACGACCTTCTGATCGAGAAGCGCCGCTTTGATGGGCGTCCGCTTGCCGGCAAGGGCGGCGGCAAGGGCAGGGCCGTTGAACGCGTTGCCAAGCGGCTCCGGCCCCAGCCCGGCAAGCAGGGGGTGTCGGTCGAGCGTTTCCGTCCTGTCGAGGGTGACGAGGCCGAAGCGCCGGGCGTCGTTGAGGCGCACCGTCGTGCCGTCGTCCGCCGTCAGGATCAGGTGGTCGTGCTTGCCGGCCTCGCTGGGCGCCCCCGGCTCGATATACAGGCGGCCGGACATGCCCAGGTGGGCGATCACGACATCGCCGCCAGTCATCTCGATCAGGATATATTTCGCCCGGCGCCGAACCGTAAGGACGCGTGCGCCCTCCAGCCGCTCGGCGAGGTCGGGCGGGAAAGGAATACGCAGGTCCGGCCGTCGCACCTCGACTCGCTCCAGGACACGCCCCTCCAAGGCGGGGCGCAGGCCGCGGACGACGGTCTCGACTTCGGGCAGCTCGGGCATGGATGGCTTGTAGCGCCGCTGCGCGCCGGCGGCAATCCGGCTGGCGCAGGTGGGGTCTCCGTATCGGCATCTAGCGGCCCGGACCCGGCTCCGCTATGGTCCGGCCATGACCGCCCAACACGGTAAAGACGACGCGCCTTCCGCTCCCGGAAGTTCCCCCGGCACGACCGCGGATTTCGGCTTCCAGGATGTGCCGGAGGCCGAGAAGGAAGGCCTCGTCCGGGATGTCTTCGACAGCGTCGCGCGCCGCTACGACCTCATGAACGACCTGATGTCGGGCGGGCTCCACCGGCTGTGGAAGGCGACGATGGTCGACCGGCTGCGGCCGCGCGACGGGATGAAGGTCGTCGACGTGGCGGGCGGCACGGGGGACATCGCCTTCCGCATCCTGAACCGGGCGCCCGGGGCTTCGGTTCATGTCGTCGACATCAATGCCGAGATGCTGGGCGTCGGCCGCGACCGCGCGATCGATCGCGGCCTCCTGCACGGGATCGACTGGACCTGCGCCTCGGCCGAGGACCTGCCGCTGCCGGACGCGAGCGTGGACGCCTATACCATCGCCTTCGGCCTCAGGAACGTGACCCACCGGGACAAGGCACTCGCAGAGGCCCGCCGGGTGCTTCGTCCCGGCGGCCATTTCCTCTGCCTGGAGTTCAGCCGCTTCGCACTCCCGGTCCTCGGCCGGATCTATGACCGCTATTCCTTCACGGTCGTTCCCTGGCTCGGCCAGATCGTGGGACGGGATCGCGAGGCCTACCGGTATCTCGTCGAGAGCATCCGGCGGTTCCCGGACCAGGAGACGATGGTGGAGATGATGACTGCGGCGGGGCTGTCGCGGGCAGGCTATCTGAACATGTCCGGCGGTGTGGTCGCGCTCCACAGCGGCTGGCGGATCTGAGGCGCGGACGGACGGGGCGGCGGGCACGGCATGTATCGGACCCTGCGCAATCCCGCGCGCCTGCTGCGCATCTGCCTCACCCTGGCGCGCTACGACGCGCTGTTCCCGCTGGAACGGGTCGGGCTCGCGCCCTTCGTCGTCAAGGTCGCACGCGTCCTGCGCCGCCGGCGCGGCATCCCGGGGCGCCCTGGCGAGCGGCTGGCCGCGGCTCTCCAGGAACTGGGTCCGACCTTCATCAAGATGGGGCAGATGCTTTCGACCCGGCCCGACCTGATGGGCGAGGGCGTCGCATCCGATCTGGCAAAGCTGCAGGACAAGCTGCCGCCCTTTCCCGGCGTCGAGGCGCGGGAGATCGTCGAGGAGGAGATGGGGGCGCACATCGCCGAGATGTTCAGCGCGTTCGAACTGAACGCGGTCGCGGCCGCCTCCATCGCCCAGGTCCATTTCGCGGTCACGAGCGCGGGCGAGGAGGTCGCCGTCAAGGTCCTGCGCCCGAACATCGAGGCGGCCTTCGCCCGCGACCTCGACCTCTTCTACTGGCTAGCCCGGATCATCCACCGCACGCGCCCGGATCTTCGCCGGCTCAAACCGATGGAGGTTGTGCGCACCTTCGCGGAATCCGTCCAGATGGAAATGGATCTCCGTCTGGAAGCCGCGGCAGCGACCGAACTGGCCGAGAATTTCGTCGGCGATGAAACCTTCCGGGTCCCGAAGATCGGACCGGTAAGCGTATGCTGACCCTGGAACGGATCCGGGGCATCCCGGTCGACCAGCGGCAGGCCCTGATCGAGGCCGGCCACGACCCGAACGAGATCCTGTCGAACGCCGCCGCCGTCTTCTTCAATCAGGTCTTCCGCGACGGCTTCTTCCACGCCGACCAGCATCCCGGCAACGCCTTCGTCGACGAGAACGGCACCATCGTCGCCATCGACTTCGGGATCATGGGCCGGCTCGACCGAAAGCACCGATATTACCTCGCCGACATGCTCGTGGGCTTTCTCAGGCGCGACTACGAGCTGGTCGCCGACGTCCATTTTCGTGCGGGCTTCGTGCCGCCGCACAAGTCGCGCGACGCCTTCACCCAGTCCCTGCGGGCGATCGCCGAACCGATCATGGACAAGCCGCAGCACGAAATTTCTGTGGCGAAGCTCCTGGGCCTTCTCTTCCAGGTAACCGAAACCTTCGAAATGGAGACGCAGCCGCAGCTCCTCCTCCTCCAGAAGACGATGCTGGTGACGGAGGGCGTCGGGCGGAAGCTCAACCCCGACGTCAACATGTGGACGATGTCCCGGCCGCTGATCGAAAGCTGGATCCGCCGGCATCGCGGGCCCGAAGCGCGGGCGGCGGAGGCGGCGCGCAGCCTTGCGCTGACCGTCGGGCGCCTGCCGGACATGCTGGAGAATGTCGACCGGGCGCTGGAGCGGCTGGCCGCGGAACCGCCGCCGCGCACCGTCCCGGAGGCGCCGGTCTGGCCCTATTGGATCGTCATCTCGGCGCTTGTCGTGGCATTGGTCATCGCCGTCGTCTGACGGGACCCCCGCCTCGGGCCCGCAACCAGCCTTTGACACGCTTCCGCTTGCCCAATCGGGCCGCTGTCGCTATCTAACCACAGCGATTTCGCGTGAAACTGGCGGACCCAGACATGAGCGACGGCCTTCCGTTGGACGGCAAACGCATCCTGCTCGTCATCTCGGGCGGGATCGCAGCTTACAAGAGCCTGATCCTGATCCGCCGGCTGCGCGAGCGGGGCGCGCGGGTGCGCTGCGTCCTGACCCGGGGCGGCGCGGAATTCGTGACACCGCTGTCGGTCGCCGCCCTCAGCCACGAAAAGGTGTACCGGAACCAGTTCGACCTGGTGGATGAGGCGGAGATGGGTCACCTGCGCCTGTCGCAGGAGGCGGATCTCGTCGTCGTCGCGCCGGCGACGGCGGACATCCTCGCGAAGATGGCACAAGGGATCGCGGACGAACTGGCGACGACGGTTCTCCTCGCCTCGGCCGCGCCGATCCTCGTCGCCCCGGCAATGAACCATCGCATGTGGCTCCATCCGGCGACACGGCAGAATGTCGAAACCCTGGCGGCCCGTGGGGTTAGGCGGATCGGCCCGGAGGCGGGTTCGCTCGCCGAGGATGAGAGCGGCATCGGCCGGATGGCGGAGCCGGAGGCGATCCTCGCCGCTGTCCTCGATCACTTTCAGAGCGGCACCCTCTTGGCCGGCAGGCGGGCGCTGGTGACGAGCGGACCGACCTACGAGGCGGTCGATCCGGTGCGCTTCATCGGCAACCGGTCGTCCGGCAAACAGGGGCATGCCATCGCGGGTGCCCTTGCCCGATTGGGCGCCGCGACGACCCTTGTAACCGGCCCGACGGCGGAGCCGGATCCGGCCGGGGTCGAAACGGTGCATATCGAAAGCGCGCGTGAGATGCTGGCGGCCTGCGAGGCGGCGCTGCCCGTCGACATCGCGGTCTGCGCGGCGGCGGTCAGCGACTGGCGGGTGGCGGAAAGCGCGGGACAGAAGATCAAGAAGGACGGCGGCGACCCGCCCTCGCTCGTCCTGACGGAGAACCCCGATATTCTCGCGACCCTCGCCGGCGCGGCGAACAAGCGCCCGCGCCTGGTCGTAGGCTTTGCCGCCGAAACGGAAAATGTGGTCGAGAACGCGACGGCGAAGCGGGCGCGGAAGGGCTGCGACTGGATAGTGGCCAACGACGTCTCGCCCGCGACCGGCACCTTCGGCGGCGGCGACAACACGGTGCATCTGGTAACGGCCGAGGGTGTCGAGGACTGGCCGCGCATGACGAAGGACGGGGTCGCGCGCCAACTCGCCGATCGTATCGCTCAGGCGCTCGCGGAGGCGGCGGAATGAGCGCTCCCGGCGCACCCCTGGAGGTTCAGGTCGTGCGGCTGCCCCACGGCGCGGACCTGCCGCTGCCGAGCTATGAAACGGCGGGCAGCGCCGGCCTCGACCTCGCGGCCGCCGTCGACGCGCCCGTGACGATCGAACCCGGTGCGCGCGCGCTGGTGCCGACCGGCCTCACCATCGCGTTGCCGGAGGGCTACGAGGCGCAGGTGCGGCCGCGGTCGGGCCTCGCCCTGCGGCACGGGATCAGCTTGCCCAACAGTCCTGGCACCATCGACAGCGACTATCGCGGCGAGATCCAGGTGATCCTGGCCAACCAGGGCGGCGAACCTTTCACCGTCACCCGCGGCATGCGCATTGCCCAGATGGTCGTGGCCCCCGTCACCCGGGTCGCCTGGGCGGAAGCCGATGTCCTCGCCGATACGACGCGTGGCGCCGGCGGGTTCGGTTCGACCGGTACCGGCACGGCGGGAGGCGGGTCATGATCCGGTTCGGAAGCCGCCGGGGCGCCCAGCTTCTCCCATCCCCCATGAGGGGGAGCGAACCGGCGAGGGGGGGCTGATATGCCGGCGACAACGAAGAAGCTGGTCTATGCCCTCGAGGCGGTTCTGGACATTGCCTACAACAGCGGCGGTGCGCCGGTGCAGAGCGGGCAGATCAGCAAGCGACAGGGCATACCGCCGCGCTATCTCGAACCCGTGCTTCAGCAGCTCGTCCGCGAAGGGGTCCTGACCGGCGTGCGCGGCCCGCGCGGCGGCTACAAGCTGGCGCGGGAGCGCCGACGCATCACCGTCGGTCAGATCGTCCGCGTCGTCCGTTCGCTCGAGACCGCCGAGGACCCGTTGGCCGAGGAGGCCGGCTCCACCCTGGGCAACGCGGTCGTCCGGCCGATGCTGCGTCGGCTTCAGGACGAGTGGATGGACAAGCTGGACGAGATCAACGTCGACGATCTCTGCGCCGAGGCCCACCGGACCGGGCTGCCGAGCGACGCGATCCGGCGTCTCGACTTCTCGATCTGATCCGGCAGGGGCGAACGACATGGGCGAATTTCGCGGGCGTATCTACGACGACATCCTCCAGACCGTCGGCGCGACACCGCTGGTCCGGATTCGCCGGATGGCGGAGGCCCGCGGTTGCGGCGCCGACATTGTCGGAAAGTGCGAATTCTTCAATCCGGTCAGCTCGGTCAAGGACCGGATCGGCCTGGCGATGATCGAGGCGGCGGAGCGCGACGGGCGCATCACGCCGTCGACCGTCCTGATCGAGCCGACCTCCGGCAACACCGGCATCGCCCTCGCCTTCGTCTGCGCGGCGAAGGGCCTGCGCCTGATCCTGACGATGCCCGAAAGCATGTCGATGGAGCGTCGGAAGATGCTCCTTCTCCTGGGCGCGGAGCTGGAACTGACACCGGCGGAGCGCGGCATGGGCGGCGCCATCGAACGCGCACAGGACCTCGCCCGGGAAATCCCGGATTCCCTGATCCTCCAGCAGTTCTCGAACCGCGCGAATCCGGAGATTCACCGCGAGACCACCGCCGAGGAAATC
>CAYGKX010000249.1:0-6397 GCA_964350225.1 uncultured Rhodospirillaceae bacterium
TCGATTCGACCAGGGTAATCGCCCGGGCCAGAGCGCGCCGGTCGCCGGCAGCGAGCTTATCGGCCAGGTCGTCGATATCGATGCTGGGGTTGGATGCGGGGCGTTCGGTCATCGGGGGCGCTTATAGCAGCGCCCCTTTCGGCCGTCACGCCGGACGCATCACTCCGCCGCCGCGGGCTCCGTCTCGCCCGCCGCCCCTTCGCGCTCCGCCTCCAGCTCACGGCGCGCGGCTTCCTGCTGCTGGCGCCACATGCCGGCATAGACGCCGTCCAGCGCGAGCAGGTCGGTGTGATGGCCGCGCTCGACGATCTCGCCATGGGACAGGACGATGATCTCGTCGGCGTCGATGACGGTGGAAAGGCGGTGGGCGATGACCAGCGCCGTCCGGTCCTTCGCGACGGCCGCTAGGCTGTTCTGGATCTCCCGCTCGGTATGCGTGTCGAGGGCGGAGGTGGCCTCGTCGAAGAGGAGGATCCGGGGCTGTTTCAGGATCGTCCGGGCGATGGCGACCCTCTGCTTTTCGCCGCCGGAGAGCTTGAGCCCGCGTTCCCCGACCATCGTGTCGTAGCCGTCCGGCAGATGCTCGATAAATCCGTCGAGCTGCGCCATCCGGGCAGCCTCCTCGATCTCTGCGTCCGTCGCGCCCGGCCGACCGTAGCCGATGTTGTAGCGCACGGTGTCGTTGAACAGGACCGTATCCTGCGGGACGATTCCGATCGCCGCACGAACGCTCTCCTGCGTCACGTCACGGATATCCTGCCCGTCGATCGTCACCCGTCCCTGCTGCACGTCGTAGAACCGGAAGAGGATGCGGCTGATGGTCGACTTGCCGGCCCCCGAGGGCCCGACGATGGCAACCGTTTTTCCGGCAGGGACTTCGAAGGATACGTCCTTCAGGATACCGCGCCGCTCCTCATAGGCGAAGGTGACATGGTCGAAGGCGACCACACCGTCGGTAACCTCGAGCGCCTTCGCGCCGGGCGGATCCTCGATTTCCCGTGCCTCGCGCAGGAGGCCGAACATGCGCTCCATATCGACCAGCGACTGCTTGATCTCGCGGTAAACGAAGCCGAGGAAGTTGAGCGGCTGGTAGAGCTGGAGCATGTAGGCGTTGACCAGCACAAAATCGCCCACCGTCATCGCGCCCTTCGTGACGCCCAGCCCCGCCATATACATGATCGTCGTCAGGCCCAGCGCGATGATGACGCCCTGGCCGATATTGAGGAGAGAGAGGCTCGTCTTCGACTTTACCGAGGCGCGCTCATAGCGCTTGAGCGCCACGTCGTACCGGCTCGCCTCATGTTCCTCGTTGCCGAAATACTTGACCGTCTCGTAGTTGATGAGGCTGTCGATGGCCTTGGTGTTGGCCGACTCGTCGCTCTCGTTCATCCGGCGGCGGTATTTCAGACGCCATTCGGTCACGATCATCGTGTAGCCGATATAGACCGACACGGTCGCGAGCGTGACCAGCGCGAACCAGATGTCGAACAGTCCCCACAGGATGGCGCAGACAAGCAGTATCTCGACCAGGGTCGGGATGATGTTGAAGAGCATGAAGGAGAGGAGGAACTCGATCCCCTTCGTGCCGCGTTCGATCGCCCGCGAGAGGCCGCCGGTTTGCCGGTCGAGGTGGAAGCGCAGCGACAGGGCATGCAGGTGCCGGAAGGTGCGCAGCGCCACGCGCCGGATCGACCGGTGCGCCACCTTGGCGAAGACGGCGTCGCGCAGTTCCCCGAAGGCGACCGAGGCGACCCTGACAAGGCCGTAGGAAACCAGCACCGCGATCGGCACGACGACGAAGGTCTTTTCGGGCGTCTTGGTCAGCGCGTCGACCGCCTCCTTGAAAAGGATCGGCACGTAGACGATCGCGACCTTCGCCGCGACCAGGAACAGCATCGCGACGACCACCCGGATGCGCATTTCGCGCCACTCCTCGACGGGCGGGCGCGGCCAGAGGAACGGGAGAAGGGCCGCGAACGCCCGCTTGGCATAACCGGGCGGCGACTTGTTTTCTGATTTACCGGGTGGCGACATTGGGGCGATTTAGGCGTTCGGCGGCCCTCTGGCAAGCGCCACGGGATATCGGCGTCCGCCCGGCCGTAGTATCCTGGGAGCATTGGGAGACGGATCATGCCGCTCAAGAGAGCCCTCGTTGCCGGTTTGCTCGCCCTGTCGTCAGCCGGCCCAGCGACCCTGTGCGCCTCGGAACTGGCGGCACGCGAACCGGCGGCGCGGCCCACCCAGGTCGGGGTCCGCTATGTCGTGACCTGGCTCGGCCTGCCGGTCGTCCGGGGGCGGATCACTGCGACGATCGAGGGGCGACGCTACCGCGCAACCCTGTCCGCCCGCACCGTCGGCATCGCCGAGCGGCTGTTTCGCGACCGCCGGCAGGCCGTCGTCGAGGGCGTCCTGACGGATGCCGGACCCCAGCCCCGTCGGTATCGGCACACGGTGCGCTCCCGCAAGGAGAACCGGACGGTCACCATGACCTATCTTCCCGACGGGAAGATCGTGACCCGGATCGACCCCAAGGAAAGCCCGGGCAAGCGCAAACCCGTGCCAGCCCGCCTTCAGAAAGATACGCTCGACCCGCTGTCCGCCATGATCGCCGGGACGACCCTCGCCGCCGAGAAGAACCGGTGCGGCTTCGGCGCACCGATATTCGACGGGCGCCGCCGGATGGACATCAGGCTCACCTACCGGGGGCGGGAAGCCTCACCGGTGTCCTTCGCGGGCGTTCCGCCGCGGTCTGTGAAATGCGAGGCGCGTGTGAAACGGATCGCCGGCTTCCGCCCGCGCGCGATCCGTGAACATCCGGTGCCGCCGCCGATCGAGGTCTGGTCGGTGCGCCATGACGAAGCAGGGCTGTGGATCCCGGTCAAGTTGCGGGTGAAAGCCGGGCTCTCGACCGTGGTCGCCCGCATCACCAAGGTCACGGTGCTCCGGCGGCAATAAGGGCCCGACGGTTACCGCAGACGGGCGTCTATATCCGCCGAAACGGCCCGCAGGAGACCGTTGCGAATGTCCGGATCGTCGATCGCGCGGGCGATCGACAGCGTTCCGATGGCAAGGGCGAGGATGCGATGGGCCTCCGCCTCCGCCTCTTCCGGCAGGTCCTTCGACAGGTCGGGCACGAGATCCCCGACGAGCCGCCCATAAATCTCCGTAAATCTGCCGCGGGCCGCCCGGTCGGCCCGGGCCGCATCGTTCGCGAGCGACGCCAGGGTGCAGCCCTGCCCCACCTCTGTCAGGTGCGCGGGGTCGAGATAGGCCGCGAAAATCTCCCGCGCCTGGGCCCGCCGGTCCGGCGCCGTGACGCCGTCCCGCGCCGCGATCTGGCGGACGAGGCCGTGATCGGCGCCAAGCACCTCGGCGAACAGGGCCGCCTTGGACGGGAAGTGGTTGTAGAAGCCGCCCCGCGTCAGTCCGGCCTCCGCCATGATCCGGTCGACCCCGATCTCGGCATAGCCATGACGCCGGAAAAGGCGACCGGCGGCGGTCAGTATCCTTTCGCGGGTCCGCTCCTTGTGGGCCTTGCTCAACGGCATGTCGATCCGTCCTTTCGTCCCTTGCCGGTTCTATTTATGATGATTATCATATTAAATGCGTCGCTGCTTGGACAGGGAGGCCGATGGTGGCGATCTCTACAGATCTGGAACTGATCCAGTTCCCTTTCTCGACCTACAACGAGAAGGTGCGCTGGGCATTGGACTACAAAGGGCTTGGTCGAAAGGACACGCCGCTCCTGCCGGGCCCCCATGTCGGATATGTCCGAAAGCGGACCGGGCAGACAGCGACCCCCGTTCTCCGGAGCGAAGACCGGTATATTTCGGGATCGGCCGATATCCTCGCCTACCTTGAAGAACTCCGGCCCGACCCGCCGCTCTTCCCCGCCGACCCGGCGGCCAGGGAGAGCGCCTTGGACAACCAGCGCCGGTTCGACGAGGACTGGGGACCGCGCTCCCGCCGCGCCATCCTGTCGGTGATCGCCGCGCACCCGGGCTACCTCTCCCGGATGTTCGGCAGTGGCCATTCGCCCCTAACGCGGATGGCGTATGCCGCGACCCTTCCCCTGGTTCGCGGCAAGATCCGGCGGGGGAACGGGATCCATGGACCCGGCGACATTGCGGATGGCGAACGGGCGATCGACGAGATGCTGGACTTCATTGCGGACGCGACGAGGGCGACCGGGTATCTGGTCGGGGACCGCTTCACGCTCGCCGACCTGACAGCCGCATCCTTCATCGCACCTGTCGCGGACCCGCCGGGCTCGACGATGGCCCGCCCGCGCCCGGTTCCGAAAGCCATCCACGAATGGCAGGCCCGGCGGGCGGGCCATCCTGGCGTCGCCTGGACACTCGGCATTTACCGGCAGCATCGCCGCATGTCGGGCGCGCAGGTAGCGGCATGACGGTCGACGCGACCGGCGTTTTCGCGCTCCTTGCCGACCGGCTGGTGGCGGAGGAACGCGGGGTCGAGCATGGCCGTATGATGTCCCATCCCGCCGTGACGTTCCGGGGCAAGGTCTTCGCCTTTCGGGGCAGCCGGAACGACCTCGTGTTCCGGGTCGGCACAGCGTTCGACGCGCAGGCCGAAGGCCTTACCGACACGGCGCCGCTCGCCCCTTTCAAGACCAAGCCGCCGATCCGCGGCTGGCTGCGCGTCGGGCCGGCCCACGCCGACCGATGGGACGAGCTCGCCCGCCGGGCACTTGCCGAGATGCGCGGCTGACGCAGGATGGATCGATTGGCGGCGACGCCGGATCTTGCCGGAGTGTGACGGAGATCACAGCGTCCAAAGCCGGGTTGCTGTAGGGAAATGGAACCAGCCTTTCCCTTGTCGCCTGTCTTCCGGATTGACCGCCATGCCCGTTCTCAGCCACGCCGGCGCACAGATATCCTATCTCGACCACGGCCCGAACCATCCCCAGACCCCAACCGTCATCCTCGTCCATGGCTCCCTGTCTTCCAGCGGTCAGTGGCGTCGTCTGACGAACGACCTGTCCCGCGATTTCCGCGTGCTCGCACCGGACCTGTTCGGCTATGGCGCGTCGCCGTCCTATACCGGTCCCGCGGACGAATTGTTCGCGCGCGAAACGGCAATGATCGAGGCACTCGCCGGCCTCGCGGGCGGGCCAGTCCACCTGGTCGGCCATTCCTATGGCGGCGTCCTGTGCACCCGGGCGGCGGCGGCCATCGCGGCGATGGCGCCCGAAAGGCTCGCGTCGCTGACCCTGATCGAGCCCGTCCTTTTTCCGATCCTGCCGCGCGACGGCGCGGAAGGGCGGGCCGCCTGGCGGTTGGCCGCGAAGACCGTCCGGGACGTTCGGGCCGGCAAGGCTGCCCGCGCCGCCCGCCGCTTCGTCGGCTACTGGCAGGGCCCGGGCCGCTGGTTCCTCGCCCCGACCAAGGTGAAGCAATCGGTGTTGGCGGGCATCGGCAAGGTGGCCCAGGAGTTCGCGGCCTGCCTGGCGGAGCCGCCCTACGAGTTCCCGACGGTGGAAACCCTGCCCGCGCCCCTCGCGTTGATCCGCGGCGGCCGCACGACCCGCGCGGCCCATGCCGTCGCCGACCGCATCCTGGAGGCGCGCCCCGATGCGCGCCACTTCCAGATCAAGGGCGCGGGCCATATGGCGCCGGTCACCCACAAGGCGCCGGTCAACAAGGCCATCGCGGGCTTCCTGCGCCGTAACGCCGGCACACCTCCGGCCCGGCCCCTGGAAGCCGCCGCGGCCTGAGCGGCCATGGTCGGCGTTCCTATTTGATGACGAGCGCGATGATCGCCATGCCGATCGTCAGCCCGACCGGCAGCACCAGGATCTGAATCGCCGCTGAAGCGATGGAGAGCGGACCCGTCGACGTTTCGACGACGCGGGTCCGCCGCCGCGCCGCCGTGCGCTTGCCGGCGGCCTTCAGGACAAGTCGTGGCGTCACGAAATACATGGCCGCGAAGAAGGTCGCCACGCCGACGGCAAAGGCGCTTTCCACCCTCCCGCCGAAAGCCGCCCACAGGACGATCAGGAAAGCGGCCCAGGAGACAAGGAACAGCCGCCAGACCGGCCGGGGAATATCGTCGAAGACAGCACCTTCGGGCCGCGACGGGCCAGCTCCCGAGACCTCCTTCGGCGGCGCGGACACGTCCGGTCCGCCCGGCGCCGGCTGGACCCCTTCGCCCACCGCCACGGTAGCGTTGTCGGATAACGGCAGGTTCAACCCGCCATCGCGCAAGAGAGAGTCGCTCATCGCCAGCCTCCATAAGATGTATGAACGATACATCTATTAGGCGGGCGACTTGCATCGGTCAATAAAAAATGTATTCTATGTACATCTTAATCAGAGCCTGATCGATGCGACTGACCAGCTACACCGACTATGCCCTCAGGGTGCTCACCTATCTC